>SPLB01000254.1 GCA_004566265.1 Paracoccaceae bacterium
CAGCATCCATTCGACAGGGGATGGCATCACCCAACCAAAAGGCAGCGTCAAAAGCGCGAGCAGGGAGGCTGTGAGGGAAAAGTAGAACACAATGGCTGCCGTTTCCTCGATCCGGGCCATCTTGCGCAGGTGGATTTGCACAAAGCCACGTGCCGCTGAGGCTCCGAGTATACACAAGGCGCCCACCAATGCCGTGTCCTGAAGCGAGCTGCCCAAGCGGGGTGAAAGCATAATGAGAACACCGATCAGGCCAAAGGTCACCGCGCTGATTCGGATTAGCCGAATCCGCTCTCCTAACATCAGGGCGGCGAGAAGCAGGGTGAAAATCGGGGTCACGTAGCTCAGGGCGGTGGCCTCTGGTAGCGGCAGCATGCCAAGGCCAAGAAAATTCAGCCCCATGGCCGTCGTTCCCACCAGTCCGCGCCACAGATGCAGGAGTGGTCGTTTTGTCCGCAACCCACGGGGCAGGTCTCCGCGCACGGCAAGCCAGATCAGAATCACCGGTAGGGCTGCAAACGACCGAAAGAAGACCGCTTCGCCGGTGGGCACGGACTGCACCGCTTCCTTGATCATGCCGGCCATGATGGTGAAAAGCCCAATCGCCACGACTTTCAACAGAATGCCCAAATCCGGCCGATGCGAGACCAGATCCTGGGTCTGTTTGGCTGTATCCGTTGTTTTGTCGCTCATGGCGGGACCCTGCGTGCTCCTCTTGGGTAAGGCAATGGCTGCGGCTTTGATTGGTACATTATTCCCAACCCAAAACGAAAGAACCCGGCCGTTTGGGCCGGGTTTCTGTGGCAGGGTCGGGCTCACTTATTGGCCAATGTGGCCCTGGTTTTCACCAATTTGGCCACGGTGAAGAAGCAGATGATCCAGGATCACACAGGCCATCATGGCTTCGGCCACGGGGACTGCGCGGATGCCGACGCAGGGGTCGTGGCGACCTTTGGTGATCACTTCGGCAGCACTGCCGTCCTTGCGGATGGAGGCACGCGGCGTCAGGATGGACGAGGTCGGTTTCACAGCAAAGCGCACAACCACATCTTGCCCCGTCGAAATGCCGCCCAGAATGCCACCTGCGTGGTTCGAGGAGTAGACCGGCTGCCCATCTTCACCGAGGAAGATCTCATCGGCATTTTCAGACCCTTTCAGGGTTGCAGCCTTCATGCCCTCCCCGATCTCCACCGCTTTAACGGCATTGATAGACATCATTGCAGCGGCCAGATCGGTGTCGAGTTTGTTGTAGATGGGGGCGCCAATGCCAGCAGGCACACCCTTGGCAACAACTTCAATTACAGCACCCACAGAATCATGCGCTTTGCGCAGCCCTTGCAGGTAATCTTCCCAGTCCTGAACGGCGGAGGCATCGGGAATCCAGAAATCGTTCTGGTCAATCGCATCCCAGTCGAAACGGGATCGATCAATCTCCATCTCGCCCATGCGGGTCATAAAGCCTTTGATTTCCAAACCCGGTGCAATCGCCTTGATTGCCTCACGTGCAACACCGCCTGCGGCCACACGGGCTGCGGTCTCACGCGCGGAAGATCGTCCACCGCCACGATAGTCGCGGTTGCCATATTTCTGGAAGTAGGTGATGTCCGCGTGGCCCGGACGGAAGGTCTGGGCGATTTCACCATAATCACGGCTGCGTTGATCGGTGTTCTCGATCATCAGCTGGATGGGCGTGCCGGTGGATTTCCCGTCAAATACGCCAGACAGAATTTTCACCGCATCGGGCTCATTGCGTTGCGTGGTATTTTTGTTCTGGCCGGGGCGGCGTTTGTCGAGCCAGACCTGCAGCATCTCGGGGGTCACGTCCACATTTGGAGGGCAGCCATCAACGGTCGCGCCCAGTGCAGGCCCGTGGCTTTCGCCCCAGGTGGTGACACGGAAGAGGTGGCCAAAGCTGTTCATAGACATATGCGCAAGTCTCCTTTGGTCTGTCCCTTTAGCGGCTAATCCAGCCCAGTTGAAGAGTGCCCAGTCGCCCAGAGCCAATTTAGCTGTTCACGTGGCGAATGGGGGTCGACGTCCATTCCGCGCAAGGCAGTCCTAAACAGAGCAAAAAAGGGATGACGTCGCTCCTTAGTCCACACACAGTGTTCCACGATATGACAGCTGATCGGCAATACGGATCGGCTGGGCCGGGTCCATCTTGCAACCGGACAGGCTGGAAATCGCTGCCACGTTTCCCCTTCGCCACCCTCTCGCGTGTTGCGCCAGCTCATGATGGGCCATGGCGAAACAGGTACACGCGACGGTGTTGAGGTCCTTGGTGTCACTCGAAATGTTGTCGCGCGGGCTGGCCATCGGGCAGCTTCCAGCGCTGCGTGAGAGGCGGGTGCAATGTCCCTCCTCGATTTCCGTCAAGTTAATTGTTTTTGACACATCGGTGACGTGGTGCTGACCGCGCAGTGTCCAAGGCGTCTTTGACGCCCGTCTTGGGGTGTGCTCGGGGTGAAGATGTGCCAAAAAGCTGAACTCGACCGACGCATGCATTTTCTGCCTGTTGCTTTATTCGGAATTAAGAAAGCTGCGGCACACCGACTGGAGATTGCCCCGCCTCCCCCCTCACCATCTTCCTGATCCAGCCACTGTAATGCAAAGGACACGCCCAACACCTGCGCCGCTTTGTCCAATAGACTGGCGGCCTTTGCGTCGTTAAAGAGGCGGTTTAGGCAGCTGCGTTTCTTGAATGCGGCCCCAGCCGCATGTTTGCCCATAAGGGCGTCAAAATTGGAGAAAACCTCGTGTCCCACGAAGAAGACAACGAAGGAACCCGGAGAGATTTCCTCTACTATGCCACGGCAGGCGCTGGTGCGGTGACGGCCGGTGCCGCGGTATGGCCGCTGGTGAACCAAATGAACCCCTCTGCAGATGTGCAGGCGCTGTCCTCGATTTTTGTGGATGTGTCGGGGGTTGAAATTGGCACGCAGATCTCTGTGATGTTCCTGGGCAAACCGGTGTTCATTCGCCGTCGTACACCCGAAGAAATCGCTGAGGCGCGGTCCGTTGAGCTGAGCGATCTTCTTGACGCCGGTTCCGAGAACGCCAACAAGCCGGGCACCGACGCTGCGGATGAAAACCGCACGCTGGACGAAGCAGGCGAATGGTTGGTGATGATGGGTGTGTGTACCCACCTCGGTTGTGTTCCGCTGGGCGACGGCGCGGGTGAATTTAACGGTTGGTTCTGCCCGTGCCACGGCTCGCACTACGACACCGCAGGTCGGATCCGCAAAGGCCCCGCGCCGCTGAACCTGCCAGTTCCCGTGGCTGAGTTCACCGACGCTACCACCATCAAGCTAGGTTAAGGAGGCGCATTCATGTCTGGTATTCCGCACGACCACTACGAGCCAAAGTCGGGCGCAGAAAAGTGGCTTCATAGCCGCCTGCCCATCGCTGGCCTGATTTATGACACCATTATGATCCCCACCCCGAAGAACCTGAACTGGTGGTGGATCTGGGGTATTGTTCTTGCCTTCTGCTTGGCGTTGCAGATCGTGACCGGCATTGTGCTGGTGATGCACTACACCCCCCACGTGGATCTGGCCTTCGCTTCCGTTGAACATATCATGCGCAACGTGAACGGCGGCTTCTTTATCCGCTATCTGCACATGAACGGCGCATCTCTGTTCTTTGTCGCGGTCTATATTCACATTTTCCGTGGTCTGTTCTACGGCTCCTACAAGGCGCCGCGCGAGATCACGTGGATCGTTGGTATGTTGATCTACCTCTTGATGATGGGCACCGCCTTCATGGGCTACGTTCTGCCCTGGGGTCAGATGTCCTTCTGGGGCGCAACCGTGATCACCGGCCTGTTTGGCGCGATCCCCTTCATTGGTGAACCGATCCAGACCTGGCTTTTGGGCGGGCCGGCCGTTGGTAACGCAACGCTGAACCGCTTCTTCTCGCTGCACTACCTGCTGCCGTTTGTGATTGCTGGGCTGGTGATCGTCCACATCTGGGCGTTCCACACCACGGGTAACAACAATCCGTCGGGTGTTGATGTGCGCAAAGGCTCCAAAGAAGAGGCGGAGAAAGACACGTTGCCGTTCTGGCCCTACTTTGTGATCAAAGACTTTGTGGGACTGGCAATTGTTCTAACCATCTTCTGGGCTGTCGTTGGCTTTATGCCGAACTATCTGGGTCACCCGGACAACTACATTGAAGCCAACCCGCTGGTGACGCCCGCGCACATCGTTCCTGAATGGTACTTCCTGCCGTTCTACGCAATCCTGCGTGCCTTCACCTCTGAAGTGTGGATCGTACAGTTTGCGTCCTTCATCACTGGTGGCATCATCGACGCGAAGTTCTTTGGTGTCATGGCGATGTTTGGTGCGATCGCAGTCATGGCGCTGGCGCCTTGGCTGGACACATCTCGCGTTCGGTCCGGTGCCTACCGCCCCATGTTTAAATGGTGGTTCCTGCTGCTGGTTGTCGACTTTTTCGCCCTGATGTGGCTGGGTGCAATGCCCGCAGAAGAACCTTATGCTTCCTTCTCGCTGATCGCCTCCGCCTACTGGTTTGCCTACTTCCTGGTGATCCTGCCGCTTCTGGGTGTGATCGAGAAACCCGACGCGCTGCCAGCAACCATCGAAGACGACTTCAATGCCCATTATGGCAAGAAGTCTGAAGCGACGCCCGCCGAATAAAAAGGACAGTGACCATGTTCAAGAAACTTGCAACCGGTGCTGCTCTTGCTCTGGCCCTCGGCCCTGCCGCGTCTTTCGCGGCAGGAGGCGGAGACCAGCACATCGAGGACTTCTCGTTCTCCTTCGAAGGCCCATTTGGCTCTTTTGACCAGAATCAGCTGCAGCGTGGCCTGCAGATCTATACTGAGGTCTGCTCTGC
>SPLB01000255.1 GCA_004566265.1 Paracoccaceae bacterium
CGGGTCTTATAGAGATCCTTGATCGGGTTGTAGCCGCCGTTCATATCGCCATAGATCGTGGCGTAGCCCACGGCGACCTCGGATTTATTGCCGGTGGTCAGAAGCATTTCGCCAAATTTGTTGGACATGGCCATCAACAAAAGGCCGCGCAGACGGGACTGTATGTTTTCTTCCGTGAGCCCCTCCTCCAGGCCCGCAAACAAGGGTGCCAGCGTATTGGTGATGGCCGCGCGCCCCTCGGCAATCGGAACATAGTCGTAATGTACGCCCAGCGCCTTGGCGACGGCTTCGGCATCATCCAGCGATTCCTGAGAGGTGTATTCAGACGGCAGCATGACGCAGCGGACGTTTTCCGCACCCAGTGCATCCACGGCAATGGCCGCCACGATGGCCGAATCGACACCCCCCGACAGGCCCAGCAGCACTTTCTTGAAACCGGTTTTGCGCAGATAATCGCGCAAGGACAGAACCATGGTGCGGTAATCCTGTTCCCACTCATCCGGCAGATGGGCCTTTTCGCCCTCAACAATGCGCCAGCCATCGCCCGGATTTTCCAGATCCACATGGGTCACGCATTCGTCAAACACAGGCATTTGCATCGCCAGCGCCCCTCCGGGGTTCAGCGCAAAGCTGCCACCGTCGAACACCTGATCGTCCTGCCCACCAACCATATTGAGATAGATCACCGGCAGGCCCGTCTCTATGCAGCGGGCGACCATATGGTTTTGGCGCACTTCCATTTTATTGCGGAAATAGGGTGACCCATTGGGGATCAGCAGAAACTCTGCCCCGGTTTCCTCCAGCGTCTCGGCCACGTCTTCATGCCAGCCGTCCTCGCAGATGGGAGAGCCAATGCGTGTACTGCCAACGCTGTAGGGGCCACCCAGGGGGCCCGCATCAAAAATACGTACCTCGTCAAAGACGGTCTCGTTCGGCAGGTGATGCTTCAGCACCT
Organism: Paracoccaceae bacterium; assembly: GCA_004566265.1. GTDB lineage: Bacteria > Pseudomonadota > Alphaproteobacteria > Rhodobacterales > Rhodobacteraceae > Epibacterium. The sequence continues at coordinate 956 of SPLB01000255.1, forward strand.
TGGAGGCGATCTTTCCACCCTTCAGGATCAGATAAGCGTTATAAAGGTTGTCCCCTTCGGCCCAAGGTGCCCCAATGGCCAGCGCCGGACCATCGGCGACCTCAACCGCCAAGGCCTCGACCACAGCCATCGCAGCGCGGTGGAAGGCCGGTTTCATCACAAGATCCTGCGTATTATAGCCTGTGATGAACATCTCCGGCAGCGCAACCAGATTGGCGCCCGCTGCGCGCCCCTGTTCCCACGCCGCGCGCGCCTTGGCGGCATTGCCGTCCAGATCGCCCACTGTCGGGTTCAACTGTGCCAGTGTTACGCGAAAACGGTCGCCCGTGAAGCTCATGGAAGGGATCCCCTGCTCGCCCAATTCATCAGATATATGTCCAATGCCCTTACCCGCAACCGGCGCGAAGAACCAGCCCAAAGGCCGTGCACCAGCAACGCGTGGCGGGCAGGGGGCCGCAAACCGATATGCAACGGCAAGACTGCACCGGCAAAACCGTTGCGGGCGCGGCAAGGCTCGCTTAGGGTCTGAGTGAACCGCGACCATACCGGTCAGCGCCAAACACACGGCCCTATTTTCCGACAAGAGGTACGCCATGCCCCGCATCCACTTTGCTCTTTTGCTGATTGCAGGCCTTAGCTGCGCGGAGCTGCCATTTTTTGCGACCCCCGTGCAGGCCCAAAACAGTCAGATTTCCAGCAAGCAGGACGAGGTCGGCGGCGTCTATGAGGGCACATTCAAAGGCGGGCTGCAGCACGGCCAGGGCACCTATCGGCTGCCCGATGGCTATGAATACTCCGGCGAATGGGTCGAAGGCGAAATCCGCGGTCGGGGTGTGGCACGCTTTGTCAATGGATCGGTCTACGAGGGCGAATTTGCCAAAGGCAAACCCGAAGGCCTTGGCAAAATCACCTATACCGACGGTGGCACCTACGAGGGCGAATGGTCAGAGGGCGAAATCAACGGCCAGGGTTTGGCGATCTATGCCAATGGTGTGCGCTATGACGGGCAGTTCCGAAACGCCCTCCAGCATGGGCGCGGTGTGATGTTGATGCCGAATGGCTATACCTATGATGGCGACTGGGTCGAAGGACGCAAGGAAGGCACTGCGCGAATCACCTATGGCACCGGCGCGATTTACGAGGGCACAATCAAGAGTGGCAAGCTGCATGGACAAGGCACGCTGACCCTGCCTGATGGTCTGGTCTATCAGGGTGACTGGACCGAGGGGCAGATGACCGGCACCGGGCGCCTGACCCAACCCAATGGCGACATCTATGACGGAGCTCTGGTGAATGGCCGTCGTCAGGGCGCGGGCCGTCTGGCCTATGCCAATGGCGATGTCTACGAAGGCAACTTCGTTGACGACCTGCGCGAAGGGCAAGGCACTTTCCGCGGTGCCGACGGATATGTCTATCATGGGCAATGGAAAGGCGGGCAGATTCATGGCAAGGGCGAAGTCACCTACGCCAATGGCTCCATTTATGAAGGTGAGTTTCAAGACGACCTGCCCCATGGCACGGGCCGCATCACCTATGCCGATGGCGGCACCTACGAGGGCGAGTGGACAGCCGGCATGATCGACGGCACCGGCGTGGCAACCTACCCCAATGGCGTCACCTATTCCGGCGATTTCAAAGGCGCGAAATTCGATGGCACCGGCACCATGACCTATGCGGATGGCTACACCTACGAAGGCGAATGGAAGGACGGTCTGCGCGAAGGCCAGGCCAAGGTGGTCTATGCAGATGGCTCTGTTTACGACGGCGCGTTCGTTGCAGGCCAGCGTCAGGGCACAGGCACGGTGACCATGCCCGACGGCTTTGTGTACGAAGGCGAATGGGCGGAAGGCAAGATCAGCGGTGAAGGGGTCGCACGTTACGCCAATGGCGATGTCTACACCGGCACTTTTGTTGAGTCCAAACGTCAGGGTCCGGGCACCATGCGCTA
>SPLB01000256.1 GCA_004566265.1 Paracoccaceae bacterium
CAATTCACGTGAAAGGGGCTGCGGGTGCGCCCCTTCGCAATGAAGTGCCAGATGCTCTTGAACAAACCTGTCTGGCGCAACCTTTATGACGGCTTTTCTACGTCGCCACCGAGAGGCCAGCGGCTGTTGTTTCACATCTGATCAAGCCAATGTGCAACGCGCGCGCGGTTGACCCCAAAATCGCTGCCCCCGAAACGCAGGCGGGCAAAAATCAACAGATCCTCTCCGACCTGCTGGACCGTGGTGTAGTCTGGGAACCCCCAGACCCGCGACCGAGTGATGTAGGTCACGCGCCCCGCAGAAACACTGCCCGCCAGAACAACGGTCCGCGGCGTTGCCAGAACAATCGCATCAAATGCTGCCAAATCAAGGTCTTCGACACGGCGGTACACACCACCGGGCAGGTCTTCATCCACCGCAAATTCAAGAGGCTGGTCCCACCGGGCCGGATCAGAAGGCGCCAGTCTCACCCAGGCTCCCACTGCCAAAACAGCCAGCATGCCCAGCGCAAAGATAATTCCCATGCGGTTCACTCCACGGTCTCGCTACGTTGAGGCAGCATACAAAGCATTTCATAAACAAGATGGGCTGCCACCAGCGATGTGGTGCCAGTCGGATCATAGGCAGGCGCCACCTCGACCATGTCGCATCCTACAAGGTTGACCCCTTTCAAAGCGCGGACCAATTCCAGCGCCTGCATCGAGGTCAAACCACCAATCTCCGGCGCCCCGGTTCCGGGTGCAAAACCCGGGTCCAGCGCAGAGATATCAAAGCTGAGGTAAACGGGACGGCCACCGATATCCCGACGGATCTCAGTGCCAAGGCCTGCCATAGAGCGGTTCCAGAGCTCAGATGCCAAGAAATGCTGGAACCCCCAGCTTTGCGGAGTCTTCAGCTCAGAGGGGGTCTCACCGGTGCCACGAAGGCCAATCTGATACACTTTCTCAGAGTCCACCAACCCTTCGTCCTGTGCGCGACGGAAGACGGTGCCGCTGGTGTTGCGTTCGCCAAAGGTCTCATCACTGGAATCACTGCGCGCATCCACATGGACTACGGCCATCGGCCCATGTTTACGGGCCATCGCCCGCAGTATTGGCAGGGTGATGGATTGATCTCCGCCCAGCGCCACGGGAACGACATCGCTGCCCGTCAGGATTGCGTCAAAGCTTTCTTCGACAATGCGCAGCGTGTCCGGCAGCGAATAGGTGTTGATCGCCAAATCGCCGATGTCGGCGATATTGTGAACTTCAAACGGAGCATCGCCCGTGGTCAGATTATAGGGCCGGATCGCCGCGCTTTGGTTGCGGATTTCCTTCGGTGCGAAGCGCGCCCCTGATCGCCAGGACGTTCCGATATCCATTGGCACGCCCACAATCGCCACATCCAGCCCATCCAGCGCGTGGGCCAACGGCAGCCGCATAAAGGTGGTGGGTCCCGAAAACCGCGCCAGATCATCGCCACTGATCGGTTGGTTCAGCTCTTTCATTCTTGCCTCGTTCTCCGGCCTGTTCTGCCGGACTTTCCGTTTTGCGACTTGGGGCACCCCGTCACAGCCCGCTTGGACCAAAGGCGCCTTGTTCGAAGAGGACGCTTATGATTTTGACACCATGCGTGCCGACCACTCCGTTCAACTTGGGCATACCCAAATGCGATGCTGTTGTCATCTGCCGAACATCAGCCGCATGAAATCAACCCACAGGCTGTGCCTTCTCTACAAGCCTTGCAAAGAACGAGGCTCCGATCGGCGCGATCTCGTCATTGAAATCATAGGCCGGATGATGCAGGCCTGCGCTTTCTCCCTGACCAAGAAACAGATACGCGCCCGGGCGGGCCTTCAACATATAGCCGAAGTCCTCGGCCCCCATCTCCCGGTCCGCCTGTCCCTGCACGCGGTCTGGGCCAGCGATATCCTCGGCCACACCGACCGCGAAACTTGCCTTTGTGGCGTCATTTACGGTCGGCGGATAGCCCTCTTCAAAGTCGAGGACAGCCTCCACCCCATAAGCGACGCCCTGCCCTGAACAGATCTCTTCCATGCGGCGGCGCACCATGGTTTGAACAGCTGGATCAAAAGTCCGGATCGTGCCGTTGATATAGGCTGTTTCGGGGATCACATTGTCGATTGTACCCGTGTGGATCTGGGTCACAGAGATCACCAGATCTCCCAATGCATGGTGGTTCCGGCTTACAATGGTCTGGATCGCCGTGGCAATCGCACAAGCTGCAACCACGGGATCACGGGTCTCATGCGGCAGTGCCCCATGGCCACCCAAACCTTTGATATTGATATGGAACGTATCCACAGCCGCCATAATCGGCCCCGGTGTCGTCAGGAAACAGCCCTCAGGCAGACCCGGCGCATTGTGCAGGGCATAAACCTCACTGATATCAAAGCGATCCATGATCCCCTCTTCAACCATAATCCGCCCGCCGCCAATAATTTCTTCGGCTGGCTGAAAGATCAGCGCCACTTTCCCCGAAAACTTTCGCGTTTCGGCCAGATATTTCGCAGCGCCCAGAAGCATGGTGGTGTGCCCATCATGACCGCAGGCGTGCATGGCACCTGCGTGAATAGACGCATGGGCAACCCCAGTTTCCTCGGCCATTGGCAGCGCGTCCATATCCGCGCGCAGGCCAATAGTGGGACCGTCCCCTTGGCCCTTGATAATTGCCACAATCCCGGTCTTCGCGATGCCTTCGTGGATTTCATCCACGCCAATCTCTTGCAGACGCTCCGCGACAAAAGCGGCGGTTTTGAAAAGATCCAGTCCAAGTTCCGGGATCTGGTGTAGCGCGTGCCGCCAGCCCTTCATTTCCTCGGCAAAATCGGCGATACGGTTGATGACTGGCATTCGGCTGCTCCTGACCAAGACTCGGGGGTCCTCTAACGTAAAACATGCAACGCGAGTAAGGTGCAATGGAAGACAGTGCCCTCATACACAACCGGGACGCAGGCATAGAACGCTTGCTTGAAATTATGCGCGCTCTGCGCGACCCAAAGGCGGGCTGCCCCTGGGACATCGAGCAAACTTTTTCTAGTATTGCCCCCTACACTATCGAAGAAGCCTATGAGGTCGCTGACGCGATTGAACGCGAAGCCTGGGACGAGCTCAAGGGTGAGCTGGGTGATCTTTTGTTTCAATCTGTCTTTCACGCGCAATTGGCAGAGGAAGCCGGGCTCTTTACTTTTCAAGACGTCGTGCAGGTCATGTCGGACAAGATGGTTTCGCGTCACCCGCATGTGTTTGGCGACCAGTCCGAAGTGAAATCCGCCGACCAACAAATTGCGGATTGGGAGGCGATCAAAGCGCGAGAACGCGCGGCCAAGCGCGAGACCGGCACGCTTGACGGTGTTGCACCCGGCCTCCCTGCCCTTTTGAGAGCCTACAAGCTGCAAAAACGTGCCGCGCGCGTTGGCTTTGACTGGCCCAGCACAACAGAAGTCCTGTCCAAAATATCGGAAGAGGCCGCCGAACTTGTTGAGGCCCGCGAAACTCTTACCCAGGATCAGGTTGAAGAAGAGTTTGGCGACCTGATGTTTGTGATGGCCAATCTGGGCCGTCATCTGGGCGTGGAACCCGAAGCGGCGCTGCGTCGCACAAACGCAAAGTTCATCCGCCGCTTTGAAGGGGTAGAAGCCAAGCTTGCCGCGCGAAGCAAAACACCCGCGGAGTCGGATCTGCAGGAAATGGATGCGCTTTGGGACGAGGTCAAAGTCGAAGAAAAAGCGGCCCAAAAAGCCAAATAGCCTTGGGGGCTGACACAAGGGCGGCCCGATCACGCCTCCGGTGATCTCCCAGATCATTTCAGGGACGCGCCGCCCTCAACCAAAGAAGGGCAAAGCTCTCCCTTCTCTCGCCCAAGTCATGCGCAAAATCCCGCCAAGCCACCGGAAACACTGGACATCCCTGGCCCGCCTTGCAACTGTCGCGCGGCATGACCCGGAGACACAGTATGCCCGCCCGCAAGATCATCATTGACACCGACCCCGGTCAGGACGACGCTGTCGCCCTTCTTTTGGCACTTGCCAGCCCAGAAGACATAGACCTTTTGGGCGTCACCTGTGTTGCAGGGAATGTTCCGCTTCTGCGCACACAGACCAACGCGCGGATGGTCTGCGAGGTTGCGGGCCACCCCGAGGTCAAAGTGTTTGCGGGGTGCGATGCTCCGCTAGAACGCCCGCTGAAGACTGCAGAGTTTGTCCATGGCCGCACTGGACTGGACGGGCCAGAACTATGGGAGCCGCAAATGCCCCTGCAAGAACAACACGGCGTCGACTTTATTATCGACACCCTGCGTGCGGAAGAGCCTGGAACAGTCACGCTGTGTACTCTCGGCCCGCTGACCAATATTGGGGCTGCCTTCCGCAAGGCACCCGACATTGTTGACCGGATACAGGAACTGGTGATGATGGGCGGCGCTTACTTCGAGGTTGGGAATGTCTCTCCGGCGGCAGAGTTCAATATCCTTGTTGACCCGGAAGCTGCTGACACGGTTTTCAAATCCGGCGTTC
>SPLB01000257.1 GCA_004566265.1 Paracoccaceae bacterium
CCTTCGCCCATCGCATAAAACTGGCACAGCTTGCCAAAGTTATCTTCAATAAGCGTGCGCTCTCCGGTCGACCAGGCGCCCTTGATGAACTGCACGACAGCCGAGGGCATCCCATGGGCAATGCAGCGCATGATCATACCAAAGCCCGAAGAGGATTTACCCTTGCCCGGACCGGTGTGGACAATGATCAGCCCCTTCTCACCGTCCTTGTTTTTCATCATCTTATCGCGCGCGGCCTTCTTCTTGGCCATCTTTGAGGCGTGACGCAGCGCCTCTTCCTCAGAAATTTCAGGTTTTGAATTATCGCTCACGTGCGGGCTCCTTCTCTGCTTGGCCAGTCTTGACAAAGAACCGCTCTGTGGCGCAAGGGGGAATGCGTTGGTTCCTGTCGGATCTGTTCCGCAGGCGAAGAGGGAATGTGCCACCCAAGCACAGCCGCCCCCGCGACCGTGACCGGAGAGGGCCCCATGCCACTGATCCTGCCAAAGGGCAGTCGGGAAGGCAGGCGGACCAAGCGAGGTTTAACCCCCCTCGCATATCCGCAAGCCGGGAGACCTGCCAACAGAGGACAACCGGCGGACGGGGTGTACCGTGACCGGGCGAACGTGAGCATAGGTTTTACCAGCCTCCTTGCGGACAACTGGCCTACCCCTGTCCTCAGAGGAGGAGAGAGTTATGGCCGAAGATCTGGCCCCAAAAGAGGTCACCGCCCCCGAGGCAACAACTGTGGCGCCGGTCGTGGTCACAGTCTGCACGACATGCCGACGCGACGGCGGCGACCCTGAGGCGAAGCGTCCGGGCCGTGTGCTGGCAGAGGCGCTCAACACTGCCGACCTGCCCGAAGGGGTCACGGTGCGCGGTGTTGAATGCCTGTCGGCCTGTTCACGCAGCTGTTCAATTCTGATCGAAGGCGGGAAATCCCGTTGGTCCTATATCTATGGAAACCTCGACCCCGACACGCACCTTGACGACATCACCGCAGGCATAACCGCCTATGCGACCACAACTGATGGTTTGGTCCCATGGCGCGAGCGTCCAGTGATCTTTCGCAAGCAATCCGTAGCCCGCATACCGCCGCTGGAATTTCCCAGTGTTGATCTGACGAAAGACGACTGCGCATGAGCAACCTAAACAAAATTCCCGTTACCGTGATCACCGGCTTTCTTGGCGCGGGCAAAACTACGCTGATCCGCAACTTAATGCAAAACCCGCAGGGCAAGCGCCTTGCCGTGGTGGTGAATGAATTTGGCACCGCAGGTGTTGACGGCGACATTCTAAAATCCTGCGCGGATGAGAATTGTCCTGCGGAGAACATTGTGGAGCTCGCCAATGGGTGCATTTGCTGCACTGTGGCCGATGACTTTATTCCAACCATCGAACAGCTGATGGCGCTTCCCGAGGCGCCCGACCACATTGTGATCGAAACCTCTGGTCTGGCCCTGCCAAAGCCTCTCCTGAAAGCTTTCGACTGGCCCGCGATCCGCTCGCGCATCACTGTTGATGGGGTGATCGCACTGGCCGATGCCGAAGCGGTTGCCAAAGGCCAGTTTGCCACTGATCTCGACGCCGTACAGGCGCAGCGCGAAGCGGATGAAGGCATCGACCACGAAACGCCCCTCTCCGAATTGTTCAAAGACCAGATTTCCTGCGCCGACATAATTCTAATGTCCAAAGCTGATTTGGCCGGGGAAGTCGCTGTTGAAAAGGCGCGTGCGATGATCGAGGCCGAAAGCCCCCGCAAGGTGCCGATCCTGGCAATATCCGACGGCGTGATCGACCCACGGGTGATCCTTGGCCTCGAGGCCGCAGCAGAAGACGATCTGGACGCGCGTCCCTCAAACCATGATCACCACCATCATGATGACCACCACCACGATGATCATGTTCACACACACGATCACGGGCACGATCACGGGCATCACCACCACCATCATGACCATAGCCATGACGATTTTGCGAGCATTGTGGTCGAATTGGGCGAGATTTCCGACACGGATGATCTACAAACGCGCATTGTAAAGATGGCCCGCGCGCGCAATATCCTGCGCATCAAAGGCTATGTCGCGGTTGAGGGAAAACCAATGCGGATGCTGGTACAGGCCGTCGGCGAACGCCTTCGGGCGCAATACGACCAACCTTGGGGGGCGCAGCCGCGCAAGACCCAGCTGGTGGTCATTGCCGAACACGACAATATCGACGCCGCAGGCATCCACGCAGATTTGGGAGCCTAAGACCCCATGCATGTCGTCTTCCGCGAAAGCCACGGGCTCGGTGAAACGGACACCCCTTTTGACGTGGGCCAAACGCCCGCTGATCTGGTGGTTTTGTCGTTTTCCGACAGTGATCTCGGTGCTTTCGCGGCAGGTTGGCATCGCGCGGGCGGCAAGCTGCCAACCACCCGGCTTGCCAATCTGATTGCGCTAAAGCACCCTTTGTCGGTCGACACATACGTTGAACAGACCCTCGCGGATGCAAAAGGCATTCTGGTGCGACTGATCGGCGGCGAAAGCTATTGGTCCTACGGTCTGGCGACTTTGCAGGACTTGGCGCGCCGCAAGGGGATTGCCTTGGCGGTTCTTCCTGCAGACGGGCGTGAAGACCCGCGTCTGGATGAACTGTCGACGCTGCCGATTTCCACCTTACGCCGTCTGCAGGCGCTCTGTGATGCAGGGGGGGCTGTTGCCGCCCAGGCCGCGCTGGCTCAGTTTGCACTGGCCGCGGGGCTTTATGCAGGCCCGGTGAACGGGGTGAAATCCGTGCCGCAACAAGGATTGTATGACCCGGATGTTGGCGGACTCACCGACCTGCCAAAGCAGGACAAACCACTTGTTTTAGTGAGCTTCTATCGCTCTTACCTAACATCTGCAGATACCGCACCGATTGATGCCTTGATCCAGGAGCTGCGCGCGCGCGGCTTTGCCGCATACGGTGCATTTGCAAGCAGTCTGAAATCGCCAGCGGCGGGAACATGGCTGCGCGCCGTTCTGACTCGTCTGCAGCCGGCCGCGATCATCAATGCGACTGCGTTTTCTGCGCAGGGCGCCGACGGCTCTGCCTCGCCCTTGTCGACCACCGGCTGCCCGGTCTTTCAGGTGGCGCTTTCGACTGCCCGTCGCAAAGACTGGGATATGGCGGATCGGGGCCTGTCGCCCGCTGATCTGGCCATGCATGTGGTCCTACCCGAGGTGGACGGGCGCATTTTTGCAGGCGTTATCAGCTTTAAGGCCCCCACCAAACGCGACCCGGATCTGGAATATTCCCGCTTTGTGCACCGCGCCGACGCCGCACGGATTTCCAGCGTTCTGGACCGGATCGAAGGCTGGCTGCGTCTTGCCAAACTGAAAACTGCTGAAAAACGCCTCGCCATGGTGTTGTCCACCTATCCGGGGCGCGATTACAATATCGCCCATGCGGTGGGACTGGACGCGATTGCCACGAGTGAGGAGATCCTAAACACGCTAAGCAGCGCGGGTTATTCGGTACAGCCAGTATCCGGCGTAGCCCAAAGGCTGGGCAGGGAAACCCTAAGTTGGCCGATACAGAACTATGAATCGGCGCTCACATCGCTGCCAAAAGCACTGCGCAACGATCTGACTGCGACATGGGGCCCCCCCGAGGACGACGCGGATGTTCGCGACGGCGCGTTTCACTTCCGGGCCCTGCGCGCAGGCAATGCGCTGGTCGCTCTGCAACCTGAACGGGGCGCGGTAACAACCCGTGTGGACGACTATCATGACCTCGACCGTACCCCGCGTCACGGCTATGTGGCCTTCTATCTTTGGCTGCGGGATCAGATAGATGCACTGGTGCATGTGGGGGCGCATGGCACTTTGGAATGGTTGCCCGGCAAAGCCGTTGCCCTGTCGGACGATTGCTGGCCTGAAGCGCTGACAGGTCCCGTGCCCGTTGCCTATCCGTTTATCGTCAATGATCCCGGAGAAGCGGCACAGGCCAAGCGCCGCATTGGCGCAGTGACTGTCGGCCATATGCCGCCACCGTTGGCCCAGACAAACATGCCCGAGGGCATGGCCCGGCTCGAGAGCCTTTTGGACGAATACTCCACCGCAGATGGTCTGGACCCGGCCAGACGCGACCGCCTGATTGATGAAATTCGCATTGAAGCACAAAGCACAGGGGTCGAGGCCGACCTCGATATCCCATTCGATGCATCCGCCTCTGAAGCGATCACGCGTATTGATGCCTTTGTTTGTGACATTAAAGAAAGCCAATATGGCGAAGGTCTGCACATCTTTGGCACTGGAGATTGCGGCGCGGAAGAAATGCAGGGGCTTTTGCGGACGCTTGATGGCCGGATGCTGACGCCCGGTCCTTCGGGTTCCCCGTATCGCGGCCGTTCAGATGTAAGGCCCACTGGGCGCAATCTCTTTACCACCGACCCGCGTGCGGTGCCTTCGCGGGCGGCGCAGGCGCAGGGTGTCAAACTTGCAGAAGAGCTGCTGCGCCGCCACTTGCAGGACCACGGTGACTGGCCGAAAGGGCTGGTTGTGGATCTCTGGGGTTCTGCCACCATGCGCACTGCGGGCGAAGAATTCGCAATGGCGCTGCATCTCGCAGGGCTTGCGCCGAAATGGGACGACGGTTCG
>SPLB01000258.1 GCA_004566265.1 Paracoccaceae bacterium
AGGATCGACAATTGAACAATGGGCGGAGTGCCAACACGCAGACGTTCTGTGGACATCGCGGGACGATAGCCGGGTTCCATCGCAAAAGGCGCCTCATGCCCCATCCACCCGGCAAGCGCAGGTTGCACATCCTGCACAATGTCGGGGCGAACGTAGATGAAAGCAGGCGCACCGGGTCCACCATTCAGATATTTATAAGTGCAACCAACAGCGAATTCGGCATTGGATTCCAGCAGGTCAACCGGGACCGCACCCGCGCTGTGCGCAAGATCCCAGATCATCACAGCGCCGGCTGCATGGGCTTTTTCAGTCATCGCCTTCATGTCATGCATCCGGCCCGAGCGGTAATCGACCTGTGTCAGCAGGACGACCGCAACCTCCTCTGTGATGGCATCCGCCACATCTTCTGGGGCCGGGGTGCGCAGTTCGTAGCCTGCATCGATTGTGTTGATCAGTCCCTGCACCATGTATAAATCGGTGGGAAAATTACCGTTGTCCGACAGGATTACCTTGCGGCCCGGGCGGGTTTCCAACGCCGCCGCAACGGCCTGATAGACTTTGATGGAAAGCGTGTCGCCCGTTGCAATCGTTCCTTCCGGCGCACCGATCAACTGCCCGATTTTATCTCCAACGCGTTTGGGCAGGGAAATCCAGTCGGCGGAGTTCCAGGCGCGAATAAGCTCCTGCCCCCATTCTTGGGTCACCACCTCTCCCGCACGCGCTGCGGCCCCATTGGGCAGCGGGCCCAGCGAATTCCCGTCCAGATAAATCACCCCTTCCGGAAGATCGAACAGGTGTTTCTTCGGCAAGCTCATTTCAAAGTTCCCCACGCACATGCCACAGTTCCGGAAACAGCTCTACGTTGAGCATCCGGCGCAGATATTTGACCCCGGACGTCCCGCCCGTACCCCGTTTAAATCCAATCACTCGTTCCACTGTTGTGACATGATTAAAGCGCCAGCGGCGAAAATAGTCCTCAATATCTACCAGTTTTTCACCCAGTTCATAGAGCGTCCAATGGGCTTCAATATTTCCATAAACTGTTTTCCACTTTGCCTGGATTTCGGGGATCGCGGCATGTGGACTGTTGAGTTGTGGTTCAGGCATACAGTCGACATGACCATCAAGGGTCTGAAAAAGATACCGCACCACTTCATCATAAAAGCTTGGGCGTGCCAATTCAGCGCACAGCATTGCATGGATCTCGGGTCGGTGTTCATGCGGTTTCAGCATGTTGGGATTTCGATTGCCCAAGACGTATTCAATCATGCGGTTCTGGTAAGACTGAAACCCGGACGAATGACCAATCGCCCCGCGAAACGTTGTGTAATCCGCCGGGGTCATAGTCCGCAGCACGTCCCACGCAGAGTTCAGCTGCTCAAAGATGCGACTAACCCGCGCCAACATTTTGAACATGGACGCTATGTCATTGGTCCGAAGCGCGTCTCGCGCAGCATTCATTTCGTGCAGCGCCAGCTTCATCCACAGCTCTGAAGTCTGATGTTGAATAATAAACAACATCTCATCGTGCGCGGCGCTTTGTGGGTTCTGGCGATCCAAGATATCGTCAAGTTGAAGATAATCGCCATAGGACATGACGTCCTTGAAATTTAACTTCGCTCCTTCAGCGCCCGGATTATAAGGTTGCTCGGTCATTGATTTATCCCCCGAAGGTTAAACGTTGGATGTTTGCGCTTTCGGTCTTTGGCAGAGTTTCTGTGAGAACCACTGGCCGCGTGTGTTTTTCGAAGGCGATTGTGGCTTTGGTGAAACCCTGCAGTTGCTCGACCGATGTCTCTTAAGGCGTCTCTCGTGCGATGGAGACGGTATATGGTTTTACAATCGATCCACGCGCGGCTTCTGGAGCCGAAGACTAGCGCACATTCGGCAACAACACCATGCGCCAGCAGCGTGGCGTCCCCCTCGGGATCCGCGTCAGTGTGGCATGCGCTTACATTCGTTTCTCCATTACGCGCGGAACAGTGGAAAATTTTTTCTTTGTCTTGCAAACACACATCGCCGAAAACATGCCAACCGCTCTGCGCAGAGCCTGCCCGTCTTTCTGCGCGCCGATGTCCGCAACCGGAACAGAGCCCCGGATCACGAACCATCAGGCAACCAAGTTGTCCAAGCCACCAATGACACTTGTCGATGGAGACGCGCATCATCCGACAGATTTGCTTCCTAGGAAGAAGTGGCATTGGCACAGCTGCGTTCGAAGACCAGAACCCCATGGCTCGGCGTCTAACGCGCCAGCTGATGCGCTGTTCAACAAACCATCGGGCGAGTCAGCTTTTGACCTCAAGCTTGATATACTCATGCAAAACGATAGCTTTTCCGTGGGCAGAAAATAATGAGGGAGAAACCGAAATGAGCACAGTCGACGCAGAGACCTGCCGCGCTGCAACTCCAGAATTGGCACGGGCCAAGCCCGCACGTCTGGCTTGGAAAGATCCGTTTTTGATGGATGATCTGCTCACTGATGAAGAACGCATGATCCGGGACACGGCGCATGCCTATTGTCAAGACAACCTGAAACCGCGCGTTGTTGAGGCAAACCGCCACGAGGTCTTTCACCGCGAAATCATGACCGAA
>SPLB01000259.1 GCA_004566265.1 Paracoccaceae bacterium
CATCTTGCGCTCCGATCGGTTGAATTGGCCCAACTTAGACCCGTTGCGCGCAAGGGAAGCAAGGGGGTGACGCCGCGTCGTCAGGTGACAAGTGCGGCGCAAGAGGTGATTTTGGTCGAAAGTTTAAGGGAGAGAGTCATGACTGCGTACCCGAACATGCTGGCCCCGCTGGATCTGGGCTTTACCACGCTGAAAAACCGCGTCCTGATGGGCTCCATGCACACCGGTCTGGAGGAGACCGGGGATTGGAACCGCGTCGCCGAATTCTACGCCGAACGCGCGCGCGGCGGTGTGGGCCTGATGGTGACGGGCGGCATTGGACCGAACCTTGAAGGGTCGGTTCTGCCCGGTGCGGCCATGATGACCACCGAACAGGATGTGGCAAACCATAATATTGTCACCCGCCGCGTCCATGAGGCCGGCGGCAAGATTGCGATGCAAATCCTGCACGCGGGTCGCTATGCCTATGGGCCCAAATGCGTGGCGCCCTCGCCGGTGAAATCGCCGATCTCTCCCTTTCCGCCGAACGCGCTGGATGAAGAGGGCATTGAAAAACAGATTGCCGATATTGTGAACGCTGCCGTGCTGGCCAAAGAGGCAGGCTATGACGGGGTCGAGATCATGGGTTCAGAAGGGTATTTCCTGAACCAGTTCCTCGTCACTCACACCAACAAGCGCACCGACCGCTGGGGCGGGTCTTACGAGAACCGCATGCGGCTTCCGATCGAGGTTGTTCGCCGGGTCCGCGAGGCCGTGGGCCCGGATTTCATCCTGATATACCGCCTGTCGATGATTGATCTGGTCCCGAATGGATCGACGTTTGACGAGGTGACGACGCTGGCAAAGAAAATTGAGAAAGCGGGCGCGAGTATTATCAACACCGGCATTGGCTGGCATGAGGCGCGCATTCCGACAATTGCGACCTCTGTTCCGCGGGCGGCATTCGCTTGGGTCACCAAGAAACTTATGGGCGAGGTCTCGATCCCGCTGATCACATCCAACCGCATCAACACGCCCGAGGTCGCGGAAGACGTGCTGTCGACCGGCTGCGCTGACATGGTGTCAATGGCGCGCCCGATGCTGGCAGATCCGCATTTTGTGACCAAGGCCGAAGCGGGTCGCGGCGCCAAAATCGCGCCCTGTATCGCCTGCAACCAAGCCTGTCTGGATCACACGTTCTCTGGCAAGCTGACCTCTTGTTTGGTGAACCCACGTGCCTGTGCAGAGACCGAGCTGGTGATACCCCCGGCAGAAGCGGTGAAAACTGTGGCCATCGTGGGGGCGGGACCAGCAGGTCTGTCAACCGCGCTGACTGCGGCAGAGCGCGGCCACCAGGTCACGCTGTTTGATCGCGAAACCGAACTCGGTGGACAGCTCAATATGGCCAAGCAGATACCCGGCAAGGAAGAATTCTGGGGGTTGGTCGACTGGTATAAGACCATGGTTGCCGACAGCACGATTGAGTTAAGGCTGGATACGGAGGTTGCGGTGGATGACCTGAAGGGGTTTGACGAGGTGATCATCGCCACCGGTGTGACGCCCCGCGACCCAGACATACCGGGTCAGGATCATCCGAAGGTTCTGTCCTATATCGACGTGCTGAAGCACACAAAGCCGGTGGGAGAAAAGGTCGCCGTGATCGGTGCGGGTGGCATTGGTTTTGATGTGTCGGACTATGTGCTTCACGAAGGGGAAAGCCCGACCGAGAACTTGCCGCTATGGATGAAGGAATGGGGCGTCGCCGACCCCGCAGAGCACCGCGCTGGCTTGGCGCCTGAAGGCCCGCAACCGCACGCACCGGCCCGCCATGTGACCCTGTTGCAGAGAAAACTGAAGGCCCATGGCAAGGGGCTGGGCAAGACCACCGGCTGGATCCACCGCGCGCAGCTGAAGATGAAGAATGTCGCCTTCCTCGGCGGTGTGAACTACGAGCGCATCGACGACGACGGGCTGCATGTGACCTTTGGTGAGGCGCGCGAAAACCCCACCTTGGTGGACGTGGATACCATAATCCTGTGCGCAGGTCAGGTCCCGCAGCGCAGGCTGGCGGATCAGCTGGCAGAGGAGGGCATCACCGCGCATGTCATCGGCGGCGCGGATGTGGCTGCAGAACTGGATGCAAAGCGCGCAATCAATCAAGGAACACGTCTGGCTGCCTCTCTCTAGCTGGCGAAGCATTCCCAAATCCAGAGAGCGGCGGACCTCCGGGCGCGCTGCTTCGTGTGTTGCTTGCGCCTTGGCCACCGCGTTCCAGCCTGCGGTCCACACTCTTTCGCCTGCGGCGGGCGGGGCTCTCCCGCGCCCACAGGTGCGCTGCCCGTCGGTCAGCCCCCCTTTATGCGGCCTTGGGCCGCGCGTCGGGCCAGAGGCCCGGCGCGCCCCCCAACGGGTCCGGAGGTTTTTTCAAAGCCGCCGGAACGGGCGGGAGCGCCCCGCGTCTGTGGGGCAAGCCGATGACCCCATAGGCATGGCGTTTAATGGTCACCCATGCGCGGTCCGGCTGTCCTGAGGTGCGCCGTCGCGGTTTTCCATCCCATAGTCCCGCAGCACCTGCGCCACCCGCAGGCGATAGCCCGCAAAAACACCGGTCCGCCCTTTGCCCTGCGCCCTGCGATGCGCCGCCCTTTGCCGCCATTGCGCGACCGCCGCCTCATTCTCCCAGAACGACAGCGACAACAGCTTCCCCGGCGTGGTGAGGCTCTGGAACCGTTCGACGGAGATAAACCCCTCTGCCTCCGCCACCAGATCCTTTAGCGCCGCCGCATGGGTATGATAAGCGTTTTCCTGTCCCTCTGCCGGTTCCAACTCAAATATCACGGCAATCATCAGAGCGCGCCCTCCGCGGGGCCCTCAACCCGCTTCAGCCAACACCGATCTTCCCGCAGAATAAAGCCCCCTGCCTGCGCAAAATCATAATTCTGCCGCCCCAGCGCATCGGCCGCCAGCCGCGCCCGGTAGGCCTCGTAGGCCGCGAGGCTTTCGATATTGTAGATCCCATAGGCCAGGTTGGCCGAGCCTTCGTGCGGCGCAAAATAACCAATCAGCTCTGCGCCAGCGCGGGGGATCGCCGTATTCCAGGCGCGGGCATATTGGCGGAACGCCTCGTGTTTTCGCGGGTCAATGTCATAGCGGATCACGCAGGTCAGCATTGTGTCTCTCCTTCGGGCCGTGAATAGGCGTCTGTTTTTCATGTGACGACACCTTAACCGCCTGCGGCGCTGCAACGCTTCGATCCGCATCGAAACAACTGAAAAGTCGGCACTTGGCTTATCCTCCTGTACAGTTGGGCTTGTTTCCAAAATTCAAACGATCCCAAATTCGTCCCTGCATTTTCTCAACTTGGCCCCGTTCTTGCCCGATTCCACCCGCAACATTGTTTCCCAACTGGAGACGAAAGGGATGTTCGGAATGGACCGACTGACGGAAATGGAGGCCTTTGCCAATGTGGTGGACCAGGGTGGCTTTACCGATGCCGCCAAGAAAATGGGTCTTTCAAAATCGGCGGTCTCGAAACATGTCTCCAGTCTCGAGGCGCGGCTGGGTGCGCGTCTGCTGAACCGTACAACCCGCCGGGTATCCCCGACCGAGATTGGCCTTGCATATTACGACCGCGCCCGCCGGGTTTTGAATGATGCAGGCGAAGCGGATGCGCTGGTGACCGCTATGCAGTCCGCGCCTTCCGGCCTGCTGCGTATTTCGGTTGCAACCGATTTCGGCGTCAATCACCTGTCGCCCGTCCTGTCTGAATTCTTGAACGACTTCCCCGACATCACTGTTAATATGGTGCTGAACAATCGCTATGTTGAACTGATCTCCGAAGGCTTTGATATGGCGGTGCGCGTTGGTGAGCTGGAAGACAGCAGCCTGCGGGCCCGCAAGCTGTGTGACACCCAGAAACGCATGATCGCCGCCCCGGCTTACCTGGAAAAATATGGCCGCCCGACGCGAATTGATGATCTCACCAACCACAAGTTGCTGCATTATTCGAACCAGTCGAGCGGCAACCTGTGGAAAATCACCGCGCCCTCGGGCGAAAAGCGTCAGATTCGGTCTGCGGGCTGGCTGTCCGTCAATGACGGCCAATCGCTGCTGAACGCCGCTGTCTCCGGTCTCGGCATCGCGTATCTGCCAAGCTACCTTTATTCAGATGCCATGGCCGACGGGCGGGTTGAGGACGTCATGCCCTCCCTACCGGTCGAGACACAAGGCATCTATGCGGTCTACCCGCCGGGCCGGTTCACCCAGCCCAAGGTGCGTGCGTTTATTGACTTCCTGGCCCATACCTTTGCCGACAAAGGCCTAGAGACCTGGTGACCCTCTTTCCCCTCGGCTGGCCCATGGGACGCCCCGCCCGGCGCAGTCTTCACCGCTGTTGTCGAGACTTCGTTTTGTGCTGGCATCGTTTGAACGGCTACAAAGTGTCGTGATCTGTCAGTGTAGCTTCGCGTGCCAATTTTATCTGCCCTGCCACAGACAATAAGTATCTCACACGCGAATAAATCTTTTCACAAACAAGCTGTTGAAGCGCCCGTCGTTTAATGCTGGTGCCTCCGAACAAGAGCAATGCGCAGTTTGGACGGATGTACTGAGTGTCGATTAACCGCCACCACTCAGGGCGTGATCAGGACCACCTCGACCCGGCGGTTTTCCTCGCGCCCATCAGCCGTGGCGTTTTGCGTCAGAGGCGCCATGTAGCCGGCGCCAGCCACTTCAAAACGGCTGCGGTCCATGCCTTCCACCTCGATCAGATGTTGGCGAACGGCTGTAGCGCGGCGTCGGGACAGAACCACATTTGCGTCAAGGGAACCGACGGTGTCGGTGTGACCAACAATCAGCACCATCCAATCCGTTTCCATGCGCAGGAGTGTCGCAAGGTCCTTTAGGCTCTGGATGGTGCCGGTGGTCAGCGTAGCAGAGCCGGATTGAAACTCCAGCCCGCCCAGCACCACGTGGCCATCGGTGAGAAGCCGATCGCGCAGGCCGTCAAGACCAACCGGTACGCTTACAGACCCAGCGGGCGGCACCGGGGCATAGGGAGCACCGAGCGGGGATGCATCCGGCGCCTGATCAGGTGCCGTGCCCTCGGGGCGTACGGCATCTGCTGTCAAGACCGCGTGGCGTTCGATCGCCTGCACATAGACCGCCCCGCCCGCACGTGACACCAGAAGCGACAGCGCCCGCCCGTCTTTAGATCGGCTGGCCGAAAGAAATTCAAAATCTGCAATCCGCACCGACATGTCCGGGGCCGGGATAGTGTCGATGCCAAACCGGAAAGCAAAGCCGCCGCAGGCCTGCGATGCGCAAGCGTAGTCCACGTGAAACCCTGCGGCTTGCAGGGCATACCGTAGAGGCGCAAAAACCTCGAGCGTGGTCTGTGTGCCGCTCACCCGCCAGCTGCGCCGCCAGATGTGACCTTCCATGGCGCGGGTCGGCACCCCGTCCGCCTGTGCGGGTCCGATCGGCAATAGCATGGTCGCCAGCCCTCGGTCCTCTTCACGCAACAATTCCGCCGTGACCGGCAGATCAAAATCCCGCACCAGATCCAGAGGCGCGGCTGCGGCTGCCGTCCCTAGGAGCGCAGCACATAAAGCAGGGAGCAAGCAGTGTGTCATTCCGTCTGGGACGTGCGGAACTGGCTGTGGTATTCGGAATTGGGCTGCATGGCAGAGGCGCTGGCGACGCGGTTGGTCATATTGAAGAAGGCCGCGACCGATGCAATGTCCCAGATATCGCGGTCCGAGAAGCCCTGATCGCGCAAGACCTGGCGATCGGTTTCCTCAATCTCGGCACTGGCGGTGGTGAGTTTGGCGGCGAAATCCAGCATGGCACGCTGGCGGGTGTCGAGCGGGGCATATCGATGGTTCATCACCAGCTGCTCGCCCAGCTGCGGATCCCCCGAAAGCTGCCGCACCGCAGCGCCATGCGCCACCAAACAGTAGTAGCAGCGGTTCAACGAGGAGACGACAACCGCAATCATCTCGCGTTCCAGTTTACTGATGCCGCTGTCG
>SPLB01000260.1 GCA_004566265.1 Paracoccaceae bacterium
CCCGCCTGCATCAGGCCCAGGATCAGCGCGTTTTTGATCGCCAATGAGTAGTCTCGGTAGTCATTGGCTACAGCAATCACAGGTGTGATGCCGCGCTTGATCATCTGCGTGCCAAGTCCGAGCCCCAGCGCAGTCATGCCGGGGAGGTTGATTTCCTCTGGGTATTTCCAGCGGGCGTCATACTCACGGAATCCCGTAGGTTTGATCATGGCGTCGCGCAGGAAGCTCCAAGTGTTCGATCTTACCTCGGGGATCGGTTTGGTCATAACGAAATTATTCCTTGTGGTCTTAAATGTGGATTGGCTCTGCTTTTGCCAAAGCATCAAAGCGCATTAATGTCTCAATCAACTGTGGCATCTGGTCCAAGTAAACCATATTCGGCCCGTCACAGGGTGCATGGTCTGGATCCTGATGGGTTTCGGTGAAAACAGCAGCAATTCCTGTCGCAACCGCCGCGCGTGCAAGAACCGGCGCAAATTCACGCTGCCCCCCCGATGCACCACCCAGGCCACCTGGTTGCGCCACAGCGTGGGTGGCGTCCATCACCACAGGGTAGCCGGTCCGGGCCATCTCTGGCAGCGACTGCATGTCCACCACAAGGCGGTTGTAACCAAAGGTCACGCCCCGTTCGGTCAGGAAAATACGATCGTTGCCAGTGCTTTCGATCTTAGCCACCACATTCGGCATATCCCAGGGTGCCAGGAACTGGCCTTTTTTCACATTAATCGCGGCGCCGGTTTTGCCCGCGGCGACCAGCAGGGCGGTTTGGCGGCAGAGGAAAGCCGGGATCTGCATGATGTCCACGACCGCCGCAACGGGTTCGCATTGCTCCTTTTCATGAATATCGGTGAGAACAGGAACACCGATTTCCTCTTGTACGGATCCGAGGACTTTTAGACCCTCTTCCAAACCCAGTGCAGGGGCGGCATTGAGCGAGGTGCGATTGGCCTTGTCGAAGGAGCCTTTGAAGACATACTGCGCCCCGGCTGCATCGCAGGCTTCTTTCAATTTGCCAGCAATCATCTGCGCATGATCTGCGCTTTCCAGCTGGCAGGGACCGGCAATGACGGTCAAAGGTTGGTCATTGCCGACGGTGAGTCCATTGATGTGGATGTGTTTCATGATCTTAAGAAGATACCTGTTCTCGAAGGATAGATGCCGTGAGCGAGCATAACAGGTAGATACCGGAAAAGATCAAGAATGCCAAAACTGTATTTTCAAACCGGCGCGGATGAGAGGGCTGGTCTGCGGGCACAGGCTCTACCGCGGTGGTAAGGTACCGCACTTGGCGATCGGCCTCCATCCGGGTTGCTTCCAGTTGCTGGAGTGCGCTTTGCAACATCAGATCACGTGTGGCGAGGTCTGCTTGGGCCATCTGGATCCGCACCGTCATCGATGCGAGCGAACTTTCGCCGGCATTGGCGTCGACCATCCGTTCGTTCAGGCGGGCGATGGTTGCTTGCAGGCGCGCAATATCAGCCCGCGTGCCGTCGACCTTGGCTTGGTTGGGGCGTGTATTGTCAAGTAGGGCGGCAAGCGCCAGCTCCTTTTCCTGCAGCTGTATTTCAAAGGTGGAGATCTGGCCACGCAGCGCGGCAATCACCCCTTGCGGGTCAAGCACCGCGTTCTGCTGTTGCAGGCGCACCAGCTGTTCCTGAGCCTCACGTCGCTGAAGGGTCGCCAGATCAAGCGTTTCCTCTGCATATGAGACCTGATCGTTGCGTTTCTTCTGGCTAAGCCCGTTCACGCGTTCCTGGGCGGCGGCGATTAATGCGCGAGAGAAATCTGTTGCCACAAGCGGATCTGCCGCAGTGACGGCGAGGCGCACAATGCCTTCGGTTGGATCATATCCCACTTTAACATTGCGCTTGTAAGTCTTGAACGCCTCGTCGTTTGAGGCAGCCGCTTCCAAACGCTGGAGCGGGTCGATGTCCGGGTTCGAGAAATGTTGGCGGAACCCAATGCGGGTATCAAGTTCCTGCATGGCTTCGCGCGACTGCAGGAAGTCCTGTGCGGTCACAGCCTCCTGACTTGTTGCAAAAGGCGATCCGCTGAATAAACCACCGCCCCCGCCCAAGCCTTGACCATCGGCTTTGATCACCAACAGCGAGGAGTTGGACGTATACATGGGTGTCGCCATGGCATAAAAATAGTAGGCTGCGACGAGGGTCGGCAGAAAGACAAAGGCTGACAGGCGGGTCAGCAACAATGACAGCTTGCGGCGGCGGCGGCGGGCTATGTCGCGCTGGATGGATTGAATTTCGCGGTCGCGGCGTTCGGCGGGCGACAGCGCTTCGAGGTCGGACCCCGGCCCGGCCTGCTTGGAAGGCGCCGGGGTCGGCATCGTGGGCGCTGCGGTCGCGGGCAAACCAGCGGCTGATTGGGTCGCCTCAGGCTTGGAACTTGTTGCGGAGGCGCTTTGTGCCTGTGGCACCACCAGTTCTAGCATATTGGCGCGTTGGAATGGGTCTATCCCTTTTTCGCGCAGCAAACGCACAGCATCATAGTCCGAGGTCGCAGGCAGATCATGTTTCTGCGCCACGCGACGGGCCAAACGCAACTGGCGCCCGGTCAGCCCTTCCCGGCGGATGGCGTCAATATCGGTGCTGAGAGACTGGCTGGCTGTCGCGCGCTGCGGCGGGGCAGAGGGGGCCATTGCAGCGCCCCCGGCCATGGCCGCTGCGGCTGCATTCAGGCCCGACTTCGGTGCGGGTTGCGCCGTGCCCTCAGACGCCTGATCTGGCGCGGGGCCGGATGGGGTCACAGTTTTTTGTGCCTGATCTGCAGCGCTGCCTGCTTCGGGGGCGGCAATGGGCTCTGCCTTTGCTGCCTCGGACCGGTCGGATCGGCGGATTCTGTATTTTTTAGCCTTGGTTTTCATAGTCATAGAGCAATTTCGCTTCTTCCAAGGTTTCAAACATATGCAGCGTTCCATTGTTCAGGACAGCTGCTGATGTCGCAAATTTCTCCAGCGTTTCGGGCTGGTGCGATACGATGATTATTGTTGTTGTGTTCAGTCGCTCACGCAGAAGGGAGCCTGCCTTGCGGTTGAACTCAACATCTGTGGTCGAGGGCATGCCTTCGTCGATGAGGTAGATGTCGAAATCCAGGGCCAACATCAAGGCGAAAGAAAACCGCGCTCTCATTCCCTGTGAATAGGTGCCGATTGGCTGATCAAAATACTCCCCCAACCCACAGAGCCAGCGACAAAAGGCTTCGACATAATCAGGATCCAAGCCATAGAGGTTGGCAATATAGCGCGAATTGTCCTGCGCGGACAGACGGCCGATGACACCGCCCATAAATCCCAGCGGAAAGGAGATCTTGCAAGCGCGCAGGATTTGCCCCTCGTCCGGTTTTTCCAGACCCGCCATCATATTGATCAGAGTGGTTTTGCCGGTGCCGTTCGGTGCGAGAATGCCCAGTGATTTGCCAAGCTCCACCCGGAAGGAGACCTTGTCCAAGATCACCTTGCGCTGTGTGCCAGTCCAGAAGGACTTACTGACATTTACAAATTCCAACATCTCTCTGTCCGGTTGCGCCTCCTGCGTAGGCTGTGTGGATTTTGGCGGGTAATCCGCAGTGATCCCCTGAGCGAATGTGATTTCGCTGCCAAGACCCCTATGGCACTCTGAGCTAAATCAGCTTTATCATTGGGTGGTTAACGGCTTACGCGTCGAATTAGGCGCAAATATGTCGAATTTTAAACAATCCGGGAAATGGAATTTCGTGAAAGGACCCTTCGCGTGGAGAGATCTTTAGGTCAAACCGAGGCGCATGCGCTGGTTCAGGTCATTCGCCAGTGTCGCCTGTGCGCGGATCGCTTTGCGGCGACGGCGACGGCCCATAGCCCACGGCCGCTGCCCTGGTTTAACCCGACCGCACGTCTGTTGATCGCCGGGCAGGCTCCGGGTCTGCGCGTGCATGAAAGCGGGCGACCCTTTACGGATGCTTCGGGGGACCGCCTGCGGGATTGGCTCGGGTTGAACGCCACGCAGTTTTATGACCGTAGGCAGGTGGCCATTGTGCCAATGGCGTTCTGTTTTCCCGGATACAACAACAAGAAATCGGACTTGCCGCCACCAAAGATCTGCGCGCAGACATGGCACGAACAGGTGATGGCGGCGTTGCCCAATGTGACCCTGCGCGTGATCGTGGGCGGGGCTGCGCATCGCTGGCACTTGGGCACCAGGACCTCGGTCACGGAAACGGTGCAGAGCTGGCGGTCGCACGGACCGCATTGCTGCCCCTTGCCACATCCCTCGTGGCGCAATACCGGATGGATTAAGAAACACCCCTGGTTCGAGGCAGAGCTGCTGCCGGATCTGCGCACCCGGGTAAAGGAGCTGATGGAATGACCGAAATGACCCCGCTGGATCTGGCCCATGCTGCAATGGATGCCGCGCCCGAAGACGACACGGCCCGTCTGCGGTTTTTTGAACGTCTGGCCGACAGCGAAATGTTTGTGCTGCTGTCGCGTGATCCCGAAGGGGAAACGCTGGCACCGGAGGTGTTCGAGACTGAGGAGGGGCAATTTGTGCTGGTCTTTGACCGCGAAGACAGACTGTCGGCCTTTGCGGACCGTGCGGTGCCTTACGCGGCACTGTCAGGGCGGATGATTGTGCAGATGCTCGACGGACAGGGGATTGGTTTAGGTGTGAACCTTGAGGTTGCACCGTCGTCGATCTTGATTCCGGCTGAAGGCATTGGCTGGCTTGCGCAGACGTTGGCCCATGAACCTGGTCAGGTCGAGGCGGGCATCGAGGAACTTCGCGCGCCCACCGGCTTGCCCGAGGTGCTGCTGACCTCGCTGGACCAAAAGCTGGCAAGCGCGGTGGGGTTGGCAAAAATGGCTTACCTTGTGTCGGTTGTTTACGAAGGAGGCGGACGGGGCTACCTGCTGGGGTTTATTGACGTCCAGAAAGGTGCGGAAGAGGCGTTGGCGAAGGCCGTTGGAGAGGCGCTGACGTTTTCGGGGCTGGAGGCCGGCGCGCTCGATGTGGGGACGTTTTCCTCGTCCAGTGAAGTGGCGGCCTATCTTGCCAAGGTCGGGTTGCGTTTTGACATGCCGCAGCCAGACGCTCCCAAGGTCTATCAGCCGGTGCCGCCCGGCAGCGACCCTGACGCGCCGCCGAAACTGAAATAGCCGTGAAAATTATTCAGGAACGATGACCAGCATGGCGTGTTTCATGAACTCATTGTGATCTTCGAGCTGGACCTGAATATAAGCGGTGCGTCCATCCTGAAAATGCAGTGTCCCTTCGCTTGAAATGTAATGGTCGGGCAAAAAACTGCCCGCTTTACGCGACTCTGCAAGCCAAGCCTCACCACGTGCGGCGACATGTGTTCCACGCCCATTGGCGTAGATCGTGCAGCGGTTTGCTTCTTTATTTGTCTGCAAGACCCAGAGCGTATTCTTTGGGTACCAGTAGGTGTCTTCGGGGTCTTGAAGCGCGCGCAAACGCTGCTCGATGTTCTGGGAACTGCCCTGTTCAAGTCCCGCCGTGCGCACTGTTTGGTGTTGTGCGATCGGTTGGATGCACCTGTCCTGGAATTCTTTCCAGGCGTTGTGCTGGCCATCAACACCAAAGAAAGTGCATCCACTGAGCAGCAGCATACCCGCCAAACAGGATTTGAAATGCATATGCCTTTGCCTCTCGTCGGAGCAAATCGGGTCAGCGTGACCGTGTGGGTAAGGGTTCGGTCTGATCAAATTTGCAGTTTTTGTGATGTTGTCCCAAAGGGACTTGGTCGGGGGTGACACCTTTCCCGACAAGGGAAGTTAGGAAATGCCGCACATGAAGGTCTCAGAACCTCCGGCCAGTTCGTCCGGAGGTTCAGCATTGTCCGCGGCCTTATGCGTCTTCGGCTGGTTCCAGCTTGTCCTGTGTCCGGGTCGTAAAGTCTTCGGAGGCATGCCGCTCAAGCAGCTGTTCGCTTGGCTCACCCCAGGAGCGGTTTACCATGCGGCCCCGTTGCACGGCAGGCCGTTCGTCGATCAGCTTTGCCCAACGCATGACGTGTTCGTAGGAGGCCACATCTAGGAATTGCGGAGAGCCTTCGTAGAGGCGGCCCAGAACCAATGCGCCGTACCACGGCCAGATCGCAATATCTGCAATGGTGTACTCCGCACCGGCGATATAGGTCTTGGTCGCCAGTTCGCGGTTCAGCACATCCAACTGACGCTTGGTTTCCATCGTAAAGCGATTGATTGGGTATTCAAACTTCTCGGGCGCATAGGTGAAAAAGTGGCCAAAACCACCACCAACATAGGGCGCCGAGCCCATCTGCCAAAAGACCCAATTCATCACTTCGGCGCGGGCGGCGCCCTCTTTCGGCAGGAAAGCATCGAATTTCTCGGCCAGGTGAAACAGGATCGACGCGCTTTCAAAGACGCGCACAGGCGCGTCGCCGGAGGTGTCCAGCAGAGCCGGGATTTTGGAGTTTGGGTTTATGTCAACAAAACCGGAACCGAACTGGTCGCCTTCGCCGATATTGATCAGATAGGCGTCGTATTCTGCGCCTGCGTGGCCCGCTTCGAGCAGCTCTTCGAACATAACAGTGACCTTGACACCATTGGGAGTCGCCAGGCTGTGCAGCTGGAAGGGGTGCTTGCCTTCGGGCAGCGTCTTGTCGTGCGTGGGGCCTGCGATGGGGCGGTTGATATTTGCAAATTTCCCGCCGTTTTTCTGTTCCCAGGTCCAGACCGTGGGGGGGGAATATGGGGTGTCGCTCATCTGTCGTCCTCGCCTCTGGGCAGATTATGGTTCCGAACCCCTCTGGCCCGGCCATCACAGGTTAAGGGAGATCGCGCGAAGATTCCAAGCACAGGAAGGCTATTTTCTTTCCACCTGGCGGAAAAGCCATCTGTGTCTTCGCCTTTCGTGTTTCCTTACAGCGCTTTGCGCTGGGCGGAAGAGGGTGTCGATTGCGATGAATATTTCAATTCGATCACGGCGCATCGCTCCGGGGACACAGGAGGACACAGGGACGTGAGCATGGGTTCTCAGCGACCACCCTTCGGGTATGTTGCCCCAAAAAGCCCGGTATTTGCGCTGGGTCGGACATCAAACAAAGGATGTGATTATGAAACGTTTTGCACTTATCGGGGCGCTGGCTCTGGGGTTTGTCACTTCGGCGCTGACGACCGTGGCTTTGGCAGGGGAACAGTTCGTAGATCAGACCGGTTATGCTGTGTCTGGCTATGACGTGGTGGCCTATCGCAGCTTGGATCAGGCGCCGGTGGGGTCTGCGCAGCCCAAAGCTGTTGCGGGTCGTGCGGATATCACCGCTGACTTCAATGGTGCGACTTTTGCGTTTGCCACCGCAGCGAACCGAAAAGCCTTCCTTTCCAACCCGGAATATTACGCCCCTCAGTATAACGGTCACTGCGCCTATGGTGTGTCTAAAGGTGGCAAGGTTCCGGGCAATCCGCATCTGTGGCGGATCGTCGAGGACAAGCTGTTTCTAAACATTACCAAAAACGTCGTGGGTTTTTGGGAGGAAGACATCTCAGGCCATATCACACTGGCAGAGGGCAATTGGCCGGGCATTGAAAGCAAGCCAGCGTCGACAAACCCAATCCCAGGTTACCAGTCAACGGCGCCACTCAAAAATTGACACTGAGCCTTTTGAGAAAAAAGCCCCGACCACATCGTTGGGGCTTTTTTCTTAATTTCTCCAGAAATTTACCGCTTGCGGTCGCGGCGGGCGCTCATGGGCTGAAACGCCACGCCAACGTGGGCTTCGCAATAAGGTTTACCCTGTTGTACAGGCAGCCCGCAGAACCAAAAGTCGTCGGTGGCGGGGTCGCCGACGGGCCATTTGCAGGTGCGCTCTGTCAGTTCCATCAGGGTGAGCTTTTTGGCCTTTTTTTCGACCTCGTTCACCTTGGCTAGCACCTCGGGGCTGATCTCGTTTGCGGAGGGCTGCGGCGGGAGAGGTTGGCCTGCGGGGATGATCTGTTTGCGCGCGGGTATGGTGGCCGGCCGGGTTTCAGATGCGGGCGCGGCCTGCTCAGAAACAGCAGCAGCCGGGCGGGCTGGTTCCGTCTTGGGCTGGGGCGCGGCGGCCGGTTTTGGCGCAGCCTTGGGCGCCGCCTTTGCGGCGGGCTTTTCTTTGGCCTCCGCCGCCGGTTTGGCGGCCGTGGTGGCGCGGTTGGACAGGCCGAGGCGATGGACCTTCCCGATCACGGCGTTGCGGGTCACGCCCCCCAGTTCCTTTGCAATCTGGCTGGCCGACTGACCTTCGCCCCACATTTTCTTGAGCAGTTCGACGCGCTCGTCTGTCCAGGACATGTCTTGCCTTTCCAAGCTAACGGCGGCCCCATTGTTGGCCCGCGGGAGGATCCCACAGGCCTGGCGCCGCCATCAAGTTCCGATATTTTCCCTTATACTAATCACTGCGGGCCGAGATACAAGGCCCAACGAGGCCTCGGTAAACATGGGTTGCACCCTGTGGCATAGGGGCTATGCAAGGGGCGCTGGCAATCTGAACGGTGTGAGGGCAAGGCATATGGATCAGGGTTACAAGGTCGAATTGGGCGAACGGCGCTTTGGCCGCATCAACTGGCTGGGCATGCAGACCCTTGCCTGGCGGGAAATAAAACGCTTTCTGGTCGTCTGGTCTCAGACCCTAATGGCACCGATGGTCACGGCCGCTCTGTTCATGGTGATCTTCAATATTGCCGTGGGTGAAGGCCGGGGCGAGGTCATGGGCGTGCCGTTCATGGCGTTTCTCGCGCCCGGTATCATGACCATGACTGTGATCCAAAACGCCTTTGCCAATACGTCGTCATCGATTGTGATCTCCAAAGTGCAGGGCAATATTGTGGACACGCTGATGCCGCCCCTGTCGGCGGGCGAGATGCTTGCGGGCTATCTGGCGGGCGCGATTGCGCGGGGGCTTTTTGTGGGCAGC
The DNA here is from genome assembly GCA_004566265.1 of Paracoccaceae bacterium. GTDB lineage: Bacteria > Pseudomonadota > Alphaproteobacteria > Rhodobacterales > Rhodobacteraceae > Epibacterium. Next base: position 8,920 of record SPLB01000260.1, read on the forward strand.
GGGATTGGTATCGGTCTGATGCTGGTGCTGGGCATTTTCCCGGCCAATGTCTTGGCTGCGCTGATTTTTGTCATCCTGGGTGCTGCGTTTCTGGGCGGGCTTGGCGTTCTGGCCGGAATCTATGCGCAGAAATTTGACCAGATGGCGGCGATCACCAATTTTCTGGTGACACCCTTGGCCTTTTTGTCCGGCACCTTTTATTCCGTTGATGCGCTGCCGCCGGTGCTTCAGTGGGTCTGCCACCTAAACCCGGTGTTCTATCTGATTGATGGTGTGCGCTATGGAATCTTGGGTGTCTCTGACAGCAACCCTGTTCTGGGCTTTTTTGTCTGCCTAGCTGCGTCGGTTGTTATCCTTGGGATGGCGTGGCAGATGCTGCGCTCGGGCTATCGGTTGAAGGCTTAACCATTTTGCCTGTTCGGCGGTTTACCGCTTCGCGCCAGGCCAGAAGGCCGCCGCCGCCGATAATAATGCCCGCGCCGATCACTGTGACAAGGTCCGGTATTTGGCCAAAGGCCAGCGCGTCATAGATGGCGGCAAAGACCAATGTGGCATAGGTGAAGGGCGCGATAAACGAGGCTTCGGCCCGCGCCATCGCGTTGACAAAACAGATCTGCGCACAGGCCATAATCAGCCCCAAAGCGATCAGGGCACCCCATTGCGCTGGGCTTGGCGTTTGCCAGAACGACAGAGCCACGGTTGTAGAAATGCCAAGTCCAATCAGATTGTTAATCCAGAGAATCTGCAAGGGCGGCTCGCGGCCAGACAGTTTCTTGATAAAGATCAGCTCTGCCCCCAAGGCGACTGCAGCGCCCAACGCCAGAAGTGCGGCCGGTTGAAAGCTGTCGGGTGTCGGGCGCAACAGCACAATCGCCCCAAGGATCGCAAGCGCGGCAGCAAGCCACCGCCAAAGGCCAATCCGTTCACCGAGGAAGGGAATGGCAAACAGCATTCCAATGATCGGGTTCAGAAAAGAAATCGCGGTCGCGTCCGCCAGCGGGATAAAGGCCGCCGAAGCAAACATCAGGCTGACCCCACCCCAGCCCAGGGTGGAGCGCCCAAGGTGCAGGCCCCAATGTGGGCGGTGGATCTTCTGGCGGGTCAGAAGCACTGCTGTTGAGATACCAAAAAAGGCGAAAATGAACCGCCCATTGCTGATTTGCAGCGGATGCAGCGGATCCCCGAGCGTCTCAGTGCCAAGGTATTTGGCCAAGAGCATGGTGGCGGCAATGAACACGGTTGCCGACAGAATAAATGCCAGCGCCAGGGAGGTATTCGGGTTTTTGGGGGGCATGGGCGTGTTTTCCGGGGGGATTGCCCTGTCAGGCG
>SPLB01000261.1 GCA_004566265.1 Paracoccaceae bacterium
ACGGAGACCTACCGGGAATCTGCGAGCTATCGTCCCGGGGATCGGGCCGTTTTGGCGCATACGCCATTTGGGGTTTTGGGGCTTGGTATCTGTTACGACCTGCGTTTCCCGGGCTTATTCCGGCGCCTCGCACAGGCAGGTGCGCAGATACTGACCATTCCGTCTGCCTTTTCCCCTGCCACCGGCGCCGCACATTGGCACAGCCTGATTGCGGCACGCGCCATTGAAACAGGGTGCTATGTTCTGGCCGCTGCACAAACGGGTCCGCATAGTCTGACGCGGGGCAAACCGCGCAGCACTTATGGGCATTCGCTTGCTGTTTCCCCCTGGGGGGAAGTTTTGTCGGATTCAAAGCGTGAGGTGGGCATTCGGTTCGTTGACCTGGACCTCAATGAAGTAGACAAAGCGCGGACGCGTGTGCCTTCCCTAACCCATGACCGGGAGTTTTACGGACCCTGATGGATGACACCCATTCTCTTGCTATTTCGCTGTTTAGCGAAATTCTGATGGCCGACCAGCTGGCGCGATCGCGGCTGGGCAAAGCGCTGCCTAAGGGAATGGAGTTGTCGCATTTTTCTGTCTTGAATCATTTGGCGCGCGCTGGGCTGGAACGATCGCCAGCACAACTGGCCGCGACCTTCCACGTGACGCGCGGTGCGATGACCAATACAATCAATAAGCTACAAGTGGCCGGATACGTCCATATCCGCCCCGATTGGGATGATGCGCGACGCAAAATGGTGGCGATCAGCCCCGCAGGCAAACAAGCGCGCGATGCGGCTCTGGCCAGCATTGTACCGATCATTTCGGATCTTGTGGACGAACTGGGTGCAGAACGGGTTAAGTCCGCCCTGCCGATTTTGCGTGAGTTGCGGGTCAAGCTCGGCTCAGTTGATTGAGCCCAAGCTGGGGAGCCTCAAAACAGAAAGGAAACGGCGCTTGGCGCCGCTTCCTTTCCCTACAGATCCGTGAGTGGTTTGCGTGAGATCCGTATATCGCCGTGCGTGAAGGTCATAGAGCTCGTGTTGCTGGCTTTCTGTGTCTTGAAGATTGTAGTCGTGCTAACCCGCGGACTCAATTAAGCGAACGTATGGATCGAACTATGCGAAAGTATGGGTCGATGCAGAACACATCGGACACACGCTACGCTGGTTTGGTGCTTGCGGTCACATAGTTCACGCTGAGATCTTTGGCTGAGATGGACCAACTCCAGAGAAGGGGGTTGAACACAAAACCTTTGCGGTCGACTGGGGTCAGGCCTGCTTTGCTTAGGAAATCAAACAGCTCATCAGGTGTGATGAATTTGCTCCACTCATGCGTACCGCGTGGCAGCCAGCGCATGACGACCTCGGCGCCAAAGATCGCCATGGCATAGCTTTTGGGGTTGCGGTTGATGGTCGAGCAAATCTGCAGCCCACCGGGCTTCAGCAATTGTTGGGTTGCGGTCAGGTAGGCCTGCGGGTCGGCCACATGTTCGACAACTTCCATGTTCAACACCACGTCAAACTGTTCGGCAGAGTCTGCCATGGCTTCTGCTGTGGTGTGGCGGTAATCGATCTCGAGGCCGGATTGTTCGGCATGAACACGCGCCACGGGAAGGTTGCGCTCGGCAGCATCTGCGCCAACAACGTCCGCGCCAAGGCGTGCCATTGGTTCGCTCAGCAGCCCACCGCCACAGCCAATGTCAAGGAGGCGCAGGCCCGAAAAAGGTGCGGGATCAGACAAATCGCGGTCAAATTCTGCAGCAATCTGCTGAGTAATGTAATCCAGACGGCAGGGGTTCAGCATGTGCAGAGGCTTGAATTTACCAGTGGGGTCCCACCATTCGGCGGCCATGGCTTCGAATTTTGCGATCTCCGAAGGGTCTACCGTGGATTGAGGCGCTTGCATTCCTGTCTCCGTGTGCTTTGTTGTATGTCGGTGTATAATCTAGGTCAGTAATGGACAAATACTCGGATCAAAAGCGCGCAGTGCAGTTTCTTTATCCCCCGCTAGAACCTTTCGACCAGCGGATGATGGATGTTGGGCAGGGGCACTCGATCTATGTTGAACAATCCGGCAACCCAGATGGATGGCCTGTGATTGTCTGTCACGGCGGGCCTGGCGGTGGGTCCAGCCCTGCTATGCGGCGGTACTTTGATCCCAAGGTCTTTCGCATCATCCTGTTTGACCAGCGCGGTTGTGGTCGCTCGCGGCCCTATGCCTCCTGCGATGACAACACCACCTGGCATTTGATCGCAGACATGGAGTTGATCCGCCAGGCGCTGGACGTTGAGACATGGAGCCTGTTTGGTGGCAGTTGGGGGGCAACTCTGGCGTTGCTTTACGCACAGACCCATCCCGAACACGTGTCCCACATGGTTCTGCGGGGCGTCTTTTTGATGACCCAGGCCGAGCTGGATTGGTTCTATGCAGGCGGTGCGGGCAAGTTTTGGCCCGAAACCTGGGCGCGATTTTGTGAACCGATTCCGATGGAGGAACGGGATGATTTGATCGCAGCCTATAATCGCCGTCTGTTCTCTGGCGATCACGAGGAAGAGATTGTCTTTGGCCGCATCTGGTCTGGCTGGGAAAACGCGCTCGCGTCTGTGCATTCCAATGGCATTTCCGGGTCAAGCCCAGGTGAATACGCCCGTGCCTTTGCGCGCCTCGAGAATCACTATTTCGCGAACCAGGGCTTCCTGCATATGGACGATCAGGTTCTCGCGAATATGGAGCGAATCGCCCATATTCCTGGCGTAATCGTGCAGGGGCGGTATGATATGATTTGCCCGCCAGTGTCGGCTTATCGTCTGCACAAGGCGTGGCCGAAATCACGCCTGCAGATGGTGCGCAACGCAGGGCACGCGCTGTCTGAGCCGGGAATTAGTGCGGAACTGGTGCGTGCTATGGATGAAATTGCAGGAGAGCTGGTATGAAGGTGCTTGACCGTCGTGCGCTGTTTGCTTCGGGGGCGGCGGCTGCCTTATTGGCGGCAACCGGTGGGGCGTTTGCGCAAACCCCACGCCGCGGCGGGGCCCTGCGTATTGCCATACCACGCGACGGTGCGCTTTTGGCGCAAGTGGCCTATGGCTCTGTGCTGGATCAACTGACCGAAATTGGTCCAGATGGTATCTTGCGCCCGGAACTTGCCTTGAGATGGACCAGCGACGACGGTGCGCGCATCTGGACCTTTGATCTCCGCGAGGATGCGATTTTCCACAGTGGTCAGGCGCTGACCGTGCAGGATGTGACAGCGTCCCTTTTACGTCATTTTGAAGCTGGTGTGTTGCAAGATGTGTCCTCGCTCGGACAAAATCGGGTCAGGGTTACCCTGCACGAAGACAACCCCCAGTTTCCTTTCCTTCTGGCACAATCGGCCTGCTGGATCACCCCGCAGGGTGACCTGCCGATGGATTTGCCCGCCTTGATCGGAACGGGCCTCTATCATCTGGA
>SPLB01000262.1 GCA_004566265.1 Paracoccaceae bacterium
AGACTTCGACCGCCAGGTTGCTGAGCTCCAAATCAGGATCGCGGTGCTCAACCGCTACACCGCTCTTGGCATACCCGTCACACAGCCCGCGCCAATCAGAACGCCATTGCCAATCTTCGGATGTCGGTCCTCTTCCTCTTTGCCGGTGCCGCCCAGCGTCACCGAATGCAGCATCGATACATTGTCGCCCACCACCGCAGTTTCACCAATCACAATAGAATGCGCGTGATCGATCATAATGCCTTTGCCAATTTTCGCAGCCGGATGAATGTCGACGCCAAAAATCTCGGACACCCGCATCTGGAAGAAGTAGGCGAGGTCATAATCCCCCTGCTCCCAAAGGTAATGGCCAACGCGATAGGCCTGCACCGCCTGATACCCTTTGAAATATAGGATAGGTTGCAACAGTCTGTGGCAGGCCGGGTCGCGTTCGTAAACGGCCACAAGGTCGCTGCGCGCAGCCTCCACCAGCGCGGGCGCGGCCTCATAAGCCGCATCAACGATCTCGCGCAGGATCACCATCGACATTTCATTCGAGCACAGCTTGGCCGAAATCCGATAGCTCAGCGCCCGGTCCAGTGATTTGTGGTGCAGAATACAGGAATGAATCAGCCCGCCCATCAGGGGTTGCTTGTTCACAGCGTCTTCCGCTTCTTCGGTGATCTGGCCCCAAACCGGGTCGATCTTCCGTACAGCTTTATGCGTGTCCAACATCGGGCTATCCCTTTCCTTCGTCGCACCTTCGTGTGGCTGATGCGCTCCGCAGGTTCTATCGTACCCGCAGAAGCGGGCGTTTCACAAACGCAATCCTGTGCTGATACATATTACGAATTGCGATACCAGCAACCGCGCCCTTTATGGGAGGTCTGAGCGCGCGACAAGGTCCCATTTTGCAGCCTGAGATCACATCCTCTTGGGCCATCAAGTCACACCGAAAAGAAATTTTCGATTTTTGTTGGTTTTGGCACGGCCCCGTGCAATCAATTTAGGGCAATCTGACCATCGAAACCCTGTTCCCTAAGACCAGCTTTCGACGCGACGCTGCAGGCCGACCCGGCCGCGGGCGGCCAAAACTAGCGCTGCGCCGCGCCCTGCGGCGGGCACACTGAAGTAGGAAGACAGGAGTTCCCACTATGCCCAAAGGCACCGTGAAATGGTTCAACACCACAAAAGGTTACGGTTTCATCGCGGTTGATGGCCGCCCGAACGATGTGTTCGTGCATATCTCTGCGGTTGAGCGTTCCGGCCTGACCGGCCTGGCCGACGGCCAGGCTGTCAGCTTCGAACTGCGTGAAGGCCGCGACGGTCGCGAATCCGCAGTGGATTTGGTTGTCGAATAGTCGACACCGATCTCATCGATTTAAAAGGCCCCGGAAGCGCGGCGCGTCCGGGGTTTTTTTGTGTGCCGGGCCTGCACCACGCTTATGGCGCGCTGCAGGCAGGACAGGTAATCTGGGTCGTCCCAGAACGGTTCACGCGCCAGTGGATACTGCCGCGCTGCCGCATCCAAGGATCCATCCCCCCAACGCGGGTGCCTCCGCCCTGTCAGCTGTGAAAAGCGCTGTGCCCGAACAGCTTTGCGCGCAATCGCATCCGCCAAATACGCTCTCTTCACCGGTCGGCAAGCCAAAAGCGCACGCGCCAGCGTGATCACATCGCAGGGCAGAACGGGCCTGCGCATCAAACCAGTTCCAGACCCGAAGACAATCCCGCACCATAGCGGGCCGACAGCTGCGCCACCTCAACCCGATCACCGGGAGCGACGCCATCCGCGCGCTGCGCGGCCAGATCATAGGTCCAGCTTGGCGTCGCCAAGACCTCTTCGCGCAATACCGTCGTATTCGATATCACACGTAAAAGGTAGCTTTCGCTGTCTTCCCCCAGCGGCACGTCGGGCGCGGTCCAATCGTCTCCATCAACTCGGGTGCGGCGGATCCAGTCAAAACGAATCGCAGCCCCTAAAGGCCCAGAACCCGCCAGATGCGCGGGCGCATAGGGGCGCAGGCCAGCACCGTCAAAAGCCGCGCTCAGCGCCACAAAAGACGGGTCTTCAAAGCTGCGCTGGGCCGGACCAATGCGCCAGTTGCGCGCCACGCGGCGCTGGTTTGCGGTGAGCTCGATCTGTTCAACACGTTCGTCCAGCAGCACGACATAAGACCCCGCAGGCCAGACCGCAGGCACCAACCCGTCGGTGCCATATTGCCCGCGCAGACGATTGCGAAGAAGGTATCGGTTCGGCGCGATCAGCTCTGCCTCCTGAAATTGCAGGATCTCCCAAGTGCCTGCGCTGCCGTCGCCGATCGCCAAACGATTACCGCCCGACAGCACCGCAGCGGGCTCCAGCGTTTCCAGCGCGCCTGCGATCAGCTGCACCTCCAGCGCCGCACCATAGTCCCAGCGCCCTGTTGGCGCAAACGCCAGCTCCTTCAGCGTCTGCCCGACGGTTGCGCGAGCTGCAATGATCTTTTCCAGCGCAAATTCGGCCCCCAGATCCGCGCCATAAAGCGCCACCGTGCCGGGCCAGTTCCCCGCCGTCACCGCCAGATGCGGCGCGTGGACGACCTCGTCACCGGTGATCAGCGGCAGGTCCAGAAACAAGGGCAGCACTTGCGCTGGCGCGGCAAAGGCCTGTGCCTCGGCCAAGTCCTCGGGCATGGTGGTCGGATCATAAACGCCTGCTTCAATTCGCTGCGCCTCCACCAGCTGACCTGCGCCCAGCTCCACCCGGTCAATGCGGTAGGTCGCGCCATCAATCGCCACAGTATCCCCGGCCCCAAGGCCCAATTTCGACGGCGGCAGCGCAAAGCGCATGCGGTCCCGGCCCACACGCGTTTCAGCCAGCCAACGGTGCACCACCTGCCGCCCTTCGCCGCGGGTCATTGCCATTGGCAGGTCAGACTGGCTGATCGCATGCGTGGCCTCATCGGGCAGCACAGCCTCTTCGCTCTGCACTGCAAAATCACCGCCCGCTTCGACAAAACTAATGCGCACACGCCCGGATAGTTCGGCTTCGGGGTC
>SPLB01000263.1 GCA_004566265.1 Paracoccaceae bacterium
ACTTGCCGGACTGGATGTCGGACAGCACGTCTTTCATCGCTTTCTTGGTCTGCTCGTAAGGCAGGATGCGCGGGCCGGTGACGTACTGGCCATACTCCGCGGTGTTGGAGATGGAGTAGTCCATGTTCGCGATGCCGCCTTCGTAGATCAGGTCCACGATCAGCTTGGTTTCGTGCAGACACTCGAAGTAAGCCATTTCCGGTGCGTAGCCAGCTTCGACCAGAGTCTCAAAGCCGCAACGGATCAGTTCGACGATACCGCCGCACAGAACCGCCTGCTCACCGAAGAGGTCGGTTTCGCATTCTTCGCGGAAGTTGGTCTCGATGATGCCAGAGCGGCCGCCACCGATGGCGGAGCAGTAGGACAGCGCGGTTTCCAGCGCGGAGCCGGATGCGTCATTGTCGATCGCAACAAGGCACGGCACGCCGCCGCCTTTGGTGTATTCGCCACGCACGGTGTGACCCGGGCCTTTCGGCGCCATCATGATCACGTCAACGCCTTCTTTGGGCTCAATCAGGCCGAAGTGCACGTTCAGACCATGTGCGAAGGCAATCGCTGCGCCCGGCTTGATGTTGTCGTGGACGTATTTCTTGTAAGTCTCTGCCTGAAGTTCATCGGGCATGGTGAACATGATGACGTCGCACCATGCAGCCGCTTCTGCAATGCCCATAACCTGCAGGCCTTCAGCTTCGGCTTTTTTTGCGGAAGGAGAGCCTTCGCGCAGCGCGATGACGAGATTCTTCGCACCAGAGTCACGCAGGTTAAGGGCGTGAGCGTGGCCTTGGGAACCGTAGCCCAGGATGGCTACTTTTTTCTCTTTGATGAGGTTCACGTCGCAATCGCGGTCGTAGTAAACGCGCATGGATCTGTCCTTTCGGGTTACGTTTGAGGGCAGCATAAAGGGTGGTGATGCGAAATCGACTGAGGTGTGCGCATATTTTCTCGAATTTTTGCAATAGTCATTCGTTATTTCGTTATTTATGGTGTTAATCATGCTTGATGACCTCGACCGACGTATCCTTCGCAATCTACAGGCGGATCCGACCCAGTCGATTCCCGAACTGGCCGATCACCTGGGACTCACCGCCTCGCGACTTTCGCGGCGCCTGGAGAAATTGCGTGAAGGGGGCGGGCTGCGGGGCATCCGGGCCGTGATCGACTGGCAGGTTATTGGTTATACGGTAGAGGTCTCCCTCAGGGTAACTCTGGATAAAACCAACCCGCGTGCTTTTGACGAATTTATCCCTGCCGCGCGCCAGATCCCCGAGGTGCTGGAGATCCAGACCTTTCTCGGTCAAGTCGATGTGCGCCTGTCGGTGATCGCGCGGGATATGCGTCATTATCAGACGATTTACAGAGAAAAGATCCTTTACTTACCGCATATGGCGGACATCGAGGCGCTGACCCATGTGGCGCGGATCAAGACAAATAAGGGGCTGCCGCTGTGAAAGTTGGTGCGACGCTGGACGATCTGGATCTTGCCCTGTTGCGCGCCTTGTCTGAGGATGCAAGCCAGTCAGCGGGCGCATTGGGGCGTGGCCTCGGCCTCAGCCAACCTGCCACATGGCGGCGGGTTAAGCGCTTGGAAAACGCGGGGATCATTACCGGCCGACGCTTGGATCTCGATGCGGAGAAGCTTGGCTTTGGGGTCACGGTGTTTTTGGGTGTAAAGCTGGCCACCAAGGGTAGGCTCAGCCTCGAAGACTTTGAACGGGCTGTCGTCGCGATCCCTGAAGTGCAGACGGTTGAGCATGTTCTGGGGCTCTACGATTACCGCTTGCGCGTGGTGGCGCGCGACATTTCTGACTTTGAACGCGTCCTGCGACGGCGGATCATGACCTTACCCGGGGTCGGAAATGTAGATGCGAATGTGCTGTTGTCGGAAGAACGCCGTCCTGGCCCGCTCGCCTAAAGGGCTGACCTAACCTTTTTCGGCATTGGCAGCGCGGAAAACAGAAAATTTTTGTATGCCAAAGGGCTTGAGCAGGGTCGGCAGTTTTGTCACAACGGAGGCTGGTTTATTGCCCAAAAAGGAGCAACCTTATGGCCCTGCTTGATAGCGTTGACCCAAAGGGTCTAGATGAATTTTCTGTGGTTTTCACCGACCGTTCCTTAAACCACATGTCGCAGGCGTTTCAGGCTGTGATGTGTGACATTGATGGTATGCTGAAAGAAGTCTACAGCGCTGCAGCGACGGCATTGGTCCCCGGTGGTGGCACCTTTGCGATGGAAGCCGTGGCTCGTCAGTTTGCGCGCGATCAAGATGCACTGGTTGTGCGAAATGGCTGGTTCTCCTACCGCTGGAGCCAGATCTTTGAGACAGGCGGTTTCACAAAATCCGCGACCGTTCTGAAAGCGCGCCCGACCGGCAATGCAATTGGCAGCCCCTTTGCGCCCGCCCCGATCGAAGAGGTCGTGGCTACAATTCGGGAACAGAAACCGCAGATTGTTTTTGCCCCGCATGTGGAGACTTCGGCTGGCGTGATCCTGCCTGATGCCTATGTGACTGCTATGGCAGAGGCCGCGCATGACGTCGGCGCACTGATGGTGCTCGATTGTATTGCGTCCGGATGCGCTTGGGTCAATATGCAAGCCACCGGTGTCGATGTGCTGATCTCCGCCCCGCAGAAGGGGTGGTCGGCGTCCCCGTCTGCAGGTCTGGTGATGATGTCCGACAGAGCGTTGGCCCGTCTGGAAGAGACCACCTCTGATAGTTTTGCCATTAACCTCAAGCAGTGGCACACGATTATGCAGGCCTATCTGAATGGCGGTCACGCGTATCACGCCACCATGCCCACCGATGCGCTGCGTGCATTTCGCGACACGATGACAGAAACACGGGACTATGGCTTTGAACGCCTGTGCGATGCGCAGTGGAAGCTGGGCAATCGCGTGCGTGCAATGCTCGCTGCAAAAGGGGTGACTTCAGTTGCTGCTGACGGCTTTGGCGCGCCGGGGGTGGTTGTCAGCTACACCAACGATCCCGAGGTTCACAATGGTAAAAAATTCGCAGCTCTTGGCATGCAGATAGCGGCCGGTGTACCACTGGCCTGCGATGAAGGCGATGCGTTCAAGACCTTTCGCCTTGGTCTCTTTGGTCTTGATAAACTCTATGATGTAGACGGGACACTGGCCCGTCTAGAAGCTGCCGTCGATCAGGTGATTTAAGCGCTTTCGTGCGTTTCATTGCTTCAGCAGTGCTCTGGCCCTTTCCGTCAGGAAGGGGCCTTTATTTTACGCCCAGCCCCATCTGCATTAGCGTCCGCCGCACCTGCGGTAAGGAATAAAGCGCGGCAAGCCCCGCCGCCCGCATATCCCGCAGGGGGCGCGCTTCCACCATAGAGGCGCGGTTGAGCGCATCAATGCCCGCGACGCGCAAACCTATGTCACTGTGACGTGCGCGGTGATATGCGTCCAGCATCGCAGTATCCCCCAGGCCAGAGGGGCGCGCCATTGTAAGTTCAAGAAGGGTGCCAAGGTCTGACAAAGACATGTTGAGCCCCTGTGCGCCAATCGGTGGCACCACATGAGCAGCTTCTGCCATCAATGCCACGCGCTCACCGCTTAGCCGTTCGGCGCTTTGCGAGATGATCGGCCAGAGGGTGCGGCGGGAGGCAAGCTTCAATGGCCCTAGGACCGCGCAGGACCGTTCGTTCATCGCGGCCTCAAAGGCGGGCTCATCCATGCTGGCAAGCGCATCCGCATTTGCGCTGCGTTCCATCCACACAATGGCAGACGACGGCCGCCCATCCAGATCTGGCAGCGGCACCAGTGTAAACGGCCCGCCAGAGCGGTGGATCTCGGTCGAGACATTCTCGTGAGACTGCGGGTGTGTCACCGCAAAGGCGAGCGCTTTTTGCCCGTAACGGGTGGTTTTCACGCCAATCCCCGCAGCCTCGCGCATCGGGGAGCTGCGCCCGTCACAGGCCAGCACCAGGCGGCAGCTGACCTTTGAACCATCGGTCAGAGTGACACGGGCTTCATTGGTGCGGGTGAACAGCGATTGGGTACCGATGCCCGCACGGAATTCGACATTTGGCAGCTCGGCAAGGCGGGCGAGCATTTCGCGGCGCAGCAGCCAATTGGGCAAGTTCCAGCCAAAGGGCAGGTCGGAGATTTCGGTCGCATTGAATTCCCGCACGACGCGAGGCTCGGGCACGGCACCGCCCGCATCAATAATTCTCATGATCTGCAGGGGTGTGGCGTAGGGCGCAAGACGGGACCAGATACCGGCCGTTTCAAGGAGCGCTTTTGCGGGCTGCAAGAAGGCTGTTGTGCGCAGATCGGACCCTTGCGCGTTACGATCGGTCACTGGCGCTCTTGGATCCACGCAGATGACCGAGAGATTTTTGGCGGCAAAGGTTGCCGCCGCGGTGAGGCCGGCAATGCCACCCCCAGAAATCAGGATGTCGCAATGTGTGGTCCCGGTCGTTGTCATAGCACCCGCCGCT
>SPLB01000047.1 GCA_004566265.1 Paracoccaceae bacterium
CGTGCTCACAGCCATTGCTGGCGGGCACAAACAAAAACACATCAACGAACTGTTGCCTTGGAACTACGCTAAAGCCGTGTGATCGGCGCACCGCTTACGTCTTGTCGTATCGGGTTGCGATACCTGTTCGACGCCAAAACGGCAATTCGCAACTGCGCGCCCAATGCCCCGCAGGGGGCGACAAATGTTGTAGTGTCCAGCTATATCTTTAGCGTTGTCTGGGGCGGAATTCTGCTTGGACCCATTGTTATCAATGCATCCGAAGATCAAATCCTCAAAAACGGTGCGCGTCGTGCGATTGACCGCTGTTTCAAGGACTTCGGCTGCGACCGCCGCGAACTGACGGTTGGGGAACACAATATCCTGAATGCTCAGCATGGGCATGACAGATAACGCTTTCTCAACCACCTCGTTTATGGCGGCAGCCTTGCGGAACTTTCAATCAGAGCCGACGAGCCTGCCCTATTTGCTGATGGGATCAGGATTTTTATGGATCCGTCTCTTGTCTGCGGCGGTTCAGCCCCATTTCGCTTCGAGCTTGCGCAGGGCTGCTATGCGCTCTTCTGTTTTTGGGTGGCTCATCAGCCAAGCTGGGGCCATGCCAGAGCGGCTGTTTGTCATCTTGTCAAGCTTTTCGAAAAGGCTGATCTGCGGCGCAAGGCCGATGCCAGCTTTGGCCAGCAGGGCAGCCGCATATTCATCGGCCTCGTATTCATCTCCTCGCGACAGGCGCGCGGCCAAAAGATTTGTGAGCAGCCCCGCAATCCACGGCCCCACAACCGGTACAAATCGCCCGATCACCATCATCAGCGCCGTGCGCAACGCGTTTTGCCCCGAGAAATCGACCATGCGACGTTTCGCATGGCCGAGCGCAACATGACCAAGCTCATGAGCAATCACGGTGGACATTTCCTCGCCCGTGACCTCGCCTGCTTGAAACTTTCGGTAGAAACCACGGGTGATGAAGATCCGCCCATCCGGCGCAGCCAAGCCATTCACTGGATCAATCTCGTAAAGGTAGACCCGTATTCGCGGCAGATCCAGTGCCGCCGCCAGCCGATCGGTCAGGCGCTTCAGGGTCGGATCAGCCAGTTCGGTCGAATGTGTGTCCAGCTCGCGGGCAGTTCGCCACGCTGAGATGCGGTAGGTCACAAGCCCGTAAATCAGAGCGAGCAGGATTGGGGTCAACTTGAACATAGGTCTGATATGGGGCCGTTGGCTGGGGGAGCAAGGGGTCAGAGCGGCAGAGCAGGGCTGGTGCCGGAGGTTTCAAATTCCCATTCCGCCTGCCAAGTGCCATCCCGGCGGCTCACCGTAAGGTAGTTGCGCTCTGGCACATAGCGGCGCGGTTGGCCCGGAATCCGGTTGATCGAGATCGGGTGGCCGCTCAATGGGCTATCGCCCAGATGCGCCAAGACATGCAAGATACGTGCCCAAACGCGGGGTGGTGCCCGGTGCGCAATGCCCGACGCCACCAGTTGATGCAGTGTTTTGCCGTTTCCAAGCGGCATTTCACCGCGTGTCGCCAGGTGAATTTCGCCGCTTAGCACGGTCACATCTTGGCCTTTGGGGCGGGCCATACGCTGCATCAGCTCTAGCATATGTTGCCAGCTCTCGCCGTGGGCGCGGCTCTGCCATTGGTCGCGCAGGTCGTCCTCGTATTTCTGCATGGATGGGACGAGCACCATGATCATCTCAAGGATAGAAAGACGCGGGCCGAGCAAGGGCACGGATGACAGTACAAACGTGCGCCCGGGCGCCCCGTGATTTGCGGCCTGTTCCAGCATTTGCCAACCGCGAGTGCCCATTACCTCGCGCCGTGTGCGTTCAGATCGCAGGTCCGGGCCCAGAAGGCGTAAGCCCGGCAAGGCGACTTTCCACCCCAGATGCAGACCGGAGGCATCAAAGAAACGCGGCGGCAAATCGCCATCTTTGCAGGCATGTTGAAACAGAAGCGCAGCCTCACGGGCCACGTCAAACAAGGTCTGCCCAACCGGCGAGTAGGTTCGCGAGCGTTGTAGACTGCCCCAGCCATCGCAGATGTCGTGATCGTCCCATTGCATCAAAGATGGCACACGGGCCATAACATGGGCAACTTCCGGGGCGCTGTAGATCGCGATGTAGCGTTCCAGAAATTTTTCGCGCAGGTGCATGCGCAGGTCTTCAAGAACTGCCCGTGACGGGTCACGGGGCAGCTTGTCGGGCCAGTCATCGCTCAGCGGATGCCCGCGGGTTGCCTCATCTGCGTAAATTTGATCGCCCCCATGTAGAAGCAGAGACAGGGGCTTTGTATCATGCTGTGCTTGCAGGCGCGCCCACATGGCATTGCGTTCAGCGCCATCCCGGTCCAAATCTCCATGTTCTTCACCATTGCAGGAAACATAGGCGAGGTTCAGGTCGGCCTCGGGCAGGCCCGCAATGTCAAAGCTCTGACCCATCCAGCGATAGGTCGATGGTTCCTGTGCCGGAACGCGGAAGCGGCTGCGCCACACGGCGACATTATTGAAACGGGCAATCTCAACCGCTGGCGCGACTTCGTCGCCAGCCTCGATCGGGGCCGGTGCCTTTCCAAGGGGAAACACAAACAGCGCGGCCAGATCCAGTTTCTGGTCAGCAATGGTGTCAAGAAACAGTAGCGGGCCAATCGGGGCAGGGTCGGGAAGGGTGTTCATGGCAAAAGAGCTAGGCGGCGGCGCAGATTAGATCAAGATCACCCTTCAGATCTTCGGTGTTTTTTGCCGCGCATTGTGCAAATTGTGTCAGCGGGTGAGTTCTTTCATCCCACGTTCCAGCCCGTCGAGCGTCATCGGCACCATGGAACCTTCAAAAATCTCGCGGATCATGGTGATCGACTGGGTATAGTCCCAGTATTTTTCCGGCACTGGATTGATCCAGAGGTGCGAGGGCCATTGGCCGCGGGCGCGGTTCAGCCAGACCTGTCCGGCCTCGTCGTTCCAATGCTCATTGGCCCCGCCGCGATAGGCGATCTCGTAAGGGCTCATTGAGGCATCGCCAACAAAGATGCACTTGTAGTCAGGTCCATAAGTCCGGAGCACCTCATGTGTTGGGATCTGCGCGTCCCAGCGGCGGCGGTTGTCGCGCCAAACACCCTCGTACAGGCAATTGTGGAAGTAGAAATGCTCCAGATGTTTGAATTCTGACCGCGCCGCCGAGAACAGTTCTTCCACCACCTGAACGTGCGGATCCATTGACCCACCCACATCCAAAAATAAAAGAACTTTTACGGCATTGCGCCGCTCGGGACGGGTTTGCACGTCCAGATAACCGTGTTCAGCAGTAGAGCGGATTGTCGTGTCGAGGTCCAGTTCTTCTGCCGCCCCATCGCGCACCCAGCGGCGCAGACGTTTTAGCGCCACTTTGATATTGCGCGTGCCGAGTTCCACATCGCCATCAAGGTTCTTGAATTCGCGTTTGTCCCACACTTTGACAGCGCGTTGGTGGCGGCTTTCTTTCTGGCCGATACGTATGCCTTCTGGGTTGTAGCCATAGGCCCCAAAGGGCGAAGTACCCGCCGTGCCGATCCATTTATTGCCGCCCTGATGGCGTCCTTCTTGTTCCTTCAGGCGCTCTTTCAGAGTTTCCATCAGCTTCTCAAAGCCGCCCAAGGCGTCTATCTCAGCTTTTTCTTCGGGGCTGAGGTGTTTTTCTGCCATCTTGCGCAGCCAGTCTTCGGGGATATCGACAGCGTTTATGACGGCTTCCGCCGGTATGGCCTCGAGCCCCTCGAACGTCGCCGCAAAGGCGCGGTCAAATTTGTCGATATTGCGCTCGTCCTTGACCATGATCGCACGGGCAAGGAAATAGAACGCCTCGATGTCATAGGTCGCAAGCCCAGCCTTCATGCCTTCGAGAAACGACAGATACTCGCGTAAGGACACTGGCACAGCGCCGTTTCGCAGGTTCTCGAAAAAGGGCTGGAACATTCATGCTCTCCTGCAGGCCTATCAGGCGAGAACGCGATGAATTAATATCGTCAGCGCGAGCCCCGAGAGTCCGCCAATCATCGCGTAAACTGCCCCGTATTGCAGCATGTCCGCCAAGTTGCCCTGGCGCTTACGGGCCTGGAAGGCACCAAGGCCTGCGCCGGAAAGAATGCCGAAGATCACGAACATTTGGATCTGCCTCTGTGTTGGGGGCCAAGGCCCGCGGTGTATTTGGTCCCCCATATAGCGGTGGGGGCGTCGCTGGGAAAGCGCGCAGCCACGTAAATTTTTGCGCGAAAGCCGCACTCCTAGGCCGTTGTTGCGGATCGGGAGGCTATGGATCTAAGGGGACAGCGCCGCAAGGCCGCGCTCTCGTGCATGGATTGCCCAGTCAGGTCCAAGACCGTAGCGTGCCCAACCCAGACTTTCGCGGCGCAGTGCATTGGCCTCGCTCGGGCGGTTCAATTGATCCAGTGCTTCGGCGCGCAACAACATCACCGTCGCCAGCAATGCCGCATTTTCCGTTGCGCGCGCGGTGGCGATTGCCATTTCAGTCCGAGAAAGAGCCTGTTCCGGTTCGCCAAGCCTCAGATGCAACGCTGCAATGCGTGCGGCGACCAGCGCACGCAGCGGCGCATGGAGTGTTGGTGAGGGCAGATAGGTTTCCGCCGTCTGAAAATGTGCCAGGGCCAAGCGGTGGTCGGTGGGCTGTTTCGCACGCCCCAGAAGGAAATGAGAGAAAGCGCGGCGGTGGTCGACCCAGCCCAAATCTCGCGCGATGGCGGTGGCTCGTGCGGCAGCGACGGTGGGGTTGTCATCCTTATTGCTGCCCAAGGCTCCGGCAATTGCGGCTGCCCAACGCGGCGGCGTTGAGGCAAGCGGATTGGACGCGCGGCGCGCCCCTGCCGGATTGATGCGGTTTAGAACGGCTGGGACGCGCGCGGCCACCTGGTCCCATGTCATGCCTGTGCGCAGCTCCGGCGCATATGTGGCCCGTAGCATCAGCATGTCAAACCCGGTCAACACGGTGTTGACATTATCGTCGTTGAAGACAGAATCTGGCAGGCGATACAGATCATTTAGCGGTCCTAAAGCCTGCGCCAGCTCCTCGTGAAGACAGTCGCGAAGCTCTTGAGGACTCACATCATTTGGAACAAAGATCGCCAGTCGTTCGCGGCGACGCAGATCTGCCCAGCTGGTCGAGATCTGGTTTCTTTTGCGCCGGTATTCGTCCAGTGAAGAGACATTTGGCACAACAAAACAAGCCGCTTGCGGCAGGACGCGTTGGATCTGCACATGGGGTACGGCCTCGATTGTGATCTCGGCGGGCGTTTTATTGGGCACCAGGCGCACAGGGACACCGGCTTCGCGCTGAAGACGCCCCAGAAGCACTTGCAAATCCTTATGCAAAGTCTCTGTTGGCTGACCGGTCACCTTAATGTTTATTTGTCCCTCAAATCGGGTCAAGACGGGCAGACGTCTGCCGCCTTCAAGTGCGAAATGCAGGTCGAGAAAATCCCGAGCCATATCAGAATTAGATCGCGCGGGCGGCGCAGCAGGCTTGCTGTCAAAGTGGTTCATGCGCGGCAGAGGTGTTACCGATCCGCTGGTGTCACCGCGGCTGGCGGTTTCCGGAGCGCGCGGTCCGGTGGCACAGGAAACCAAAGCCGCGCATATTCCGCCTAAGACGGCACTACGGATGACACCATGTGCTTTTGGCGTCTTACCGAAAAGCCAAACAATCTGCTTTTGCCTCGCTCTTTTTCTTTGGAATGACACGCAATGCTCTCCCTGAGGCTTTTGGCGCAAGCCTCCGATCCGCGATGGCCTGCCATCAGTCAATCTGCATCTTCTGCCAATGGCAAGAGGTCAGATTCTGCCCTGTATTATGCATGTGCTAGCGTTGTCTGCGTGCCATAAAGGCAAGCCGTTCAAACAGATGTACGTCTTGTTCGTTTTTCAACAGTGCTCCATGCAGGCGTGGAATCGCATTGGCACCGTCGCGGGCCAGATCCTCAGCGGTTAAGTCCTCTGCCAACAGGAGCTTTAGCCAGTCGATAACTTCAGAGGTCGATGGTTTCTTCTTTAATCCCTGCGTTTCCCGGATTTCGAAGAATTGCGTCAACGCAGCGGCGAGCAGATCCTGTTTGATGCCAGGATGGTGTACTTCGACAATTTTCCTCATCGTCTCAGCATCGGGAAAGCGAATGTAGTGAAAGAAGCAGCGGCGCAAAAAGGCGTCGGGCAGTTCTTTTTCATTGTTCGATGTGATGATGATAATGGGGCGGTGTTTGGCCTGAATAGTTTCGCCAGTCTCGTAGACATGAAATGCCATTTTATCGAGTTCTTGAAGTAGGTCGTTTGGAAACTCGATGTCGGCTTTGTCGATTTCATCGATCAGCAGCACGACCTTTTCGTCCGCTTCAAACGCGTCCCAAAGCTTACCTTTCTTAATGTAATTCTTGACATCATGGACCCGCTCTTCGCCCAGCTGGCTGTCACGCAGGCGCGAGACCGCGTCATATTCGTACAAACCTTGTTGCGCGCGGGTGGTGGATTTCACGTTCCATTCGATCATCTGCAGCCCCAGCGCATTGGCCACCTGTAGTGCCAGCTCGGTTTTGCCGGTGCCCGGTTCCCCTTTGATCAGGAGCGGTCGCTCAAGCGTCACAGCTGCGTTAACTGCGACCTCAAGGTCCTTTGATGCAACGTAATCTTTAGTACCTTCGAACCGCATGTGTCTGACCTTTGATCGAAAAATGACGAACTGCCTTGTTTGCAAGGGGTTTAAACATGGCGCGCTCTGATTGTGTAGTGACATTTGCGCGCCGTGGGGGTAAACGCTGCGGCATGGGGGAGCCCGGATGCTTGGGGAAAGTTCAGGAACCAAGATTAAGGGCCAGACCGAAGGAGCCGAAATGAAGCAGGAAGTGTTTCTGCCGGATGACTATCGTCCAGCCGAAGATGAACCTTTCATGAATGAGCGGCAGCTTGAATATTTTCGCCGCAAATTATTGAACTGGAAGACTGAATTGCTTGCAGAGAGTCGTGATACGATCGAAGGCCTGCAAGACAACACGCGTAACATTCCCGACGTGGCTGACCGAGCCAGTGAAGAGACGGACAGAGCGCTGGAACTGCGCACCAGGGACCGTCAGCGTAAACTGGTGAGCAAAATCGACGCCGCCATCCGCCGGATTGACGAAGGCGAATATGGCTACTGCGAGGTGACGGGTGACCAGATCTCGGTGAAGCGACTGGATGCACGTCCGATCGCCACCATGAGCCTAGAGGCGCAAGAGCGTCACGAGCGCCGTGAACGGGTGCACCGGGACGACTAAGGGGGGCCACTTCGGCGTTAACCGCCTCTCCCGGGGCCTTTCTGGCGTAAAATGCCGATTGAACTGTGGAAATCTTAAGTATTCATGCGCCGGGGGCTTTTGCTCCGGCGCATTTTTGTTATGTCAAGGCCCAGACTGGCATGCGGTGGGCTGATGAGACTTGAAAACAACATGATCACCGTGGTTGGCGCCGGCATCGGTGGCCTCGCCATAGCGATACTTTTGCGCCAGGCAGGGGCTTCAGTTCGGGTTCTTGAGCAGGCCGAGGCGATTTCTGAAGTCGGAGCTGGTCTGCAGATTTCTCCGAATGGGGTCGCAGTTTTACGCGCGATGGGGGTGTTGGATGATCTCGCGTGGAACGCTACGCGGGCGCGCGCGGTGGTTCTGCGCCGCCACCGCAAAGGGCGCGAAGTCGTTCGACTCGATTTGGATCAATATGCTTCTGACCTGAGATACTATTTTGTCCACCGCGCTGATCTCGTGGAATTGCTGGCCGCCAAGGCGCGCGACGTGGGTGTGCAGATCCGACTTTTGCAACGTGTTGACAGGGTCGATCCGAGCGGCGCACCTAAGCTGTATCTTGCCAATGGCTCCTGCTGTCATGGGGATCTTGTGATTGGGGCGGACGGTGTGCGTTCACGCCTGCGGGACGCCATCAATGGTGTGCAAGAGCCTTTCTTTACCGGACAGGTGGCGTGGCGGGCGCTGGTGCCGAATCGTCTGAAACTCGAGAACGAAGCGCAGCTGTTTATGGGACCAGGGCGACATCTGGTGGCGTACCCACTGCGCGATGGGTCGCTGATCAATCTCGTGGCTGTGAAGGAACAACGCACCTGGGTGGAAGAAAGCTGGAGCCTCAAAGATGATCCAGACAATCTGCGTCGCGCTTTTGCCAACTTTGGCGGCACCGCGCATGAACTTCTGTCGGATGTTCAAGAAGTTGGATTTTGGGGATTGTTTCGTCACAACGTGGCTGAGAAATGGCATGCAGGCCGATTGGTGCTGATAGGGGATGCGGCGCATCCGACTTTGCCATTTATGGCCCAGGGGGCGAATATGGCGCTGGAAGACGCCTATGTTCTGGCGGACAGCCTCACGCGTGCAGAGACTTTGGAAGGCGCGCTGACAAGGTATCAATCGCGCCGCAGAGAGCGGGTGTCCAAAGTGGTCGACACGGCGAATGGCAATGCATGGCGCTATCACCTTCGGCCGCCCATCTCTTGGCCCGCCCATCTCCTTATGCGTGCCATGAGCCAATGGGCGCCGCAGAAAATGGTCGGACAGTTTGACTGGATCTATCGCCACGATGTGACCGAAGGTCAGGGTCTCCAAGGCGCGCGCACTGATGCCCATTGATGGTGATTCGACGCAGCGCGCTGGCGTCGCGTGGCTCTGCGCTTACAGATCCAGCTTCACCCAAACAGGCACGTGGTCTGATGGCTTCTCGCGACCACGCACCTCTTTGTCGATTTGGCAGTCAAGCAAACAATCAGCCGCCTGTGGCGTCAGCAGGAAGTGGTCAATTCGAATGCCATCATCGCGATTCCAGGCGCCTGCCTGGTAGTCCCAGAAACTATAGTGCCCTGGACCTTGGGTGCGGGCTCGGAAGGCGTCCGTAAAGCCAAGGTTTACAATGCGCTGAAACGCTGTGCGGCTTTCGGGGCGATGCAGCGCGTCTTCCACCCATGCTTCCGGAAGTTTGGCGTCTTCCGGCTGTGGGATAATGTTGTAGTCGCCCGCCATAAGGGCAGGCATCTCTTTGGCCAATAGATCTTTGGCACGGGCGTGCAGCCGCTCCATCCACGCAAGTTTGTACGCGTATTTGCCGCCCGCGACCGGGCTGCCATCGGCTTCGAGTTCGACCGGGTTGCCATTCGGCAGGTACAGACCACAAATGCGGATCGCCTGTTTGCCGACGACGGTGGCTTCGATCCAACGGGCCTGCACGTCGCTCTCATCACCCGGCAGACCACGGCGTACATCTTCAAGGGGGAGCTTGGACAGGATCGCAACGCCGTTGAAACTCTTTTGACCATGGGTCTCAACATTATAGCCGCGCTCCTCCAGCAGCTCTCTTGGGAAGGCTTCGTCCACTGACTTGATTTCTTGCAGCACAACAACGTCTGGCTGCGCTTCGTCCAGCCACGCGGGCAGGGCAGCAGCGCGTGCTTTGATACCGTTGATATTGAATGTGGCGATTTTCATGTGGCCCCTCCGGACAGGCGTTTGCGCTGATCTATCGCCGAATTGCGGGAGCGGAGCAAGGGTAGATGCGAAGCGATTCGCAAGGCGAGGCAGGTGGTTTTGCAAAGCTTGGTATTTACACTTATGGTAGTTTTTGCATTATTGCCATTGTGGATATATTGTTGGTGGAATGTGGATTAAAAAAAATATTGAATATTGTAAGAGGTTTCGGATCGTAAAGCTGTGGAGGAAATTATTTGAACTCTAGGCGTTGAGGAATTTTCTTTTCAAACTTAGATTATCTGCCAGTATTGCGTTGTGCAATTCTCACAGGAGGTAACTATGACCGCACTTAAGAAATTTGAGCCTACGGAATTTTCTGAAAATTCTGTTTTTGATGGCGCTTACACCGGGTTGATCAGCAACACATGCA
>SPLB01000264.1 GCA_004566265.1 Paracoccaceae bacterium
CAAGCCCTGATGACGGGACGTTGTGCGTCACTTAGCCCTGCCTCTTGGAGTAACTTCTGAACGGTCTTCGCATCGCCCTAACGGTCCAGCGCCAGCAGCCGATCTGCAAGAAAGGGCCGTGAGACTGCCAAACTTTCTGCGGTGACCTGCTGGCGCATCTTTGGTTTGTCACCAAGAGAGAATTATCCGTCACATGTGGACGCGGAATGCGCAACACTGGCATATCTATTATCAGCAAAAGATATGTTTATGGAGCTGCTCATGAAACCCCAGGTGACAATTGATCCCGCAGATTATGCAAACCTCACCCTCGAATCTCGGGGCAATGACATTTGGGTTGTCCGGCTGAATCGCCCGACAAAACGCAATGCGTTGGATTTGGCCACAATCGAGGAACTGGTCAGCTTTTTTAGCGTGGCGCCGCGTGCAGGTGTCGCTGCTGTCGTTCTGGAGGGCGAAGGCAGTCATTTCTGTGCTGGCCTTGACCTGGTTGAACATCACAGCGCGGACCGGAGCCCGGCAGAGTTTTGGCAGGTCTGCCTGCGCTGGCACGAGGCGTTTAACAAGATGGAATATGGCGGCGTACCGGTGATTGCAGCGCTGACCGGTGCAGTTGTTGGCGGCGGTCTGGAATTGGCCAGTTCTGCCCATATTCGGGTGATGGATGACACAACTTACTTCGCCTTGCCCGAAGGTCAGCGCGGTTTGTTTACCGGTGGTGGTGCGACGATTCGGGTACGCGAACTGGTCGGCAAGGCAAGGATGGTGGACATGATGCTGACAGGCCGCGTCTATCAGGGGCAGGAGGCCGTGGATCTGGGGCTGGCGCAATATCGGGTCGAAGGTTCCAGCTTTGAAAAGGCGATGGAGATTGCACAAAAGGCTGCGGCAAACCTGCCGCTGTCCAATTTCGCCATCTGTTCCGGTGTGAGCCACATGCGCAACATGTCGGCGCTGGACGCGGCCTACGCTGAGGCCTGTGTGGCTGGGGTTGTAAACACTCAAACAGAGGCGCGCGCGCGACTGGCGGCCTTTGCCGATGGATCCGCGGCAAGGGTGCGACCAAACGACAGTTAGTCCGGTGTTCCACGCGATGTGTGAGAATAATCGTGCGCGTTGGGTTCCGGCGTTATCGGTTGCGAAGTGCCAGTTGGTCTTTGCGTTCGCCGCGTTGCGATCGCTAGCTCACGCGGAGACCACTGTGTCCTAAGTTGATGGTGTGGACGTCTCTCCAGACGGCATCTGAAGCGTACCAAGGTGGAAAGTATTAAAAATGAACGCAATGGAGAAACGTCCATGGACGGGGTTAGCATTATCGGGGTTGATTTGGCCAAACGGAGTTTTCAACTGCATGGGGCCGATGCTCTGGGGCAGTTTGTGTTCCAAAAAAGCTGTCGAGGGCTCAGGTTCTGCCGTTTCTCACCAAAGTGCCCAACTGTATCGTCGCCATGGAAAGCTGCTCGAGCGCGCTTTTCTGGAACCGTGAGATTGGCAAGCTTGGCCATGACGTTGGTTGGGGCCAACGCATTACGTTACGCCGTTTGTGAAACGGCAGAAGAATGATGCGTCTGATGCGGAAGCTATTATGGAGGCTGCGTCGCGGCCCAACATGCGATTTGTGCCCGTGAAATCTGAGGCCCAGAAGGCCCGATCAATGGCCTATCGTGTGCGGCATTTGTTGGTGCGGCAGCGTACCCAAACAGTGAATGCGTTGAGGGGCAACATGGCGGAGGTCGGGGTCGTCGTGCCCGAAGGCATCAACAATGTGGCACAGATGGAAGGCCTGCTTGGCAATGACACCGGCCCGTTAACTGAAGGTATGCTGCACCTCGCGCGCATGCTACTGAGCCAAACCCAAACCTGTTCCGACAAACTGACGGTGATCGAAAAGGACCTGCGCCGCCAAGCGCGTGAAGATGTCGAAACGGCAAGATTGATGACAAGGCCGGGGATTGGCCCAATCACCGCGATGGCGATCCAAGCCTTCACTCCTGACATGCATAGCTTTGAAAATGGTCGCCACTTTAAGGCGGGGCGGGGTCTTGTCCCAAAACAAAGCTCCACTGCCGACAAACCAAGGCTGAGGCGCATATCAAAAATGGGTCAGCGTGTCATCCGTCGATTGCTCATAACCGGAGGCGCCGCCGTGGTTCGTTGGTGTATAGAAAAAGGTGTGGAGCCCGGACCCTGGCTTGGCAATATGCTTGCCCGCAAACCCAAAATGCTTGTTGTGGTCGCCTTGACCAAAAAGATGGCGCGCATGGTCTGGGCGATGCTAAGCGACGGAGAGAATTACCGCAAACTGCTCGCGGTTGCATAGGCCACCGCTGGTGCCATCGGAGATGTGAGTGAAGGGCATAGATGTGAAGCACAGATGACCAGATAACCCGTTGGGCGACCGAGAAAATAAATAACGGCCCGTAAAGGCCGCTAAGTTGCTTTGAACCCAACACGCGCAAATCCATCGGTGCCCGCAGACAGGCTGCACTCAAAGGCCGGACACATGTGCGCACCTGATCCCACATCCAAAACATCGCGCAAAACACTTGCATCAAACGGGGCCTCCACACCTGATTGACAGGGATCCGTCGCCCCAAGCATTGGCACGAAAGAATGCTGAGGTTGCATTCGGCGACACGACGGGTCTCTGCCAGCGGGAAAATCTTGTAAAAGGATTCCGGGCCATGGGTGTTCAGATTGTCCTGAACCAAAGTGATCTTTCGGTTTCGGGGAAATGCGTGTGGGCCAGATCGCGCGGGACTTGGGCATTTTCGACCGGGTTACGCTGGGCGTGGATTGCAACATTGCGCTAACCTTCCAATGGGGCAGATAGCATAAACAGGTTGGATATACCCGCGCGTTCATATTCATAATCGAAACGCGGCCCGCCCTTGCTTGCTCGTCGTCTCGCTCAGGCAGTTCAGCGTGCAGTTGGAATCATCGGGTCGTGGAGAGACGTCCAACGCGTCCCCCATCGCCGCCAGAAAAGCTTTATTGGGCTTGGGCGGGATCTCCCAAGAGCGGCTTTGATGCGATTTGAGCACGAACCCTATTGTGTAGCCGGTTGCGGCTTGAGACTGTGTTGAACTTTGTGCGCAGGCGCATTTTTTACGCCATCGGGAAGCGTTCCTCGAACACGATGGCGAGCTGACTTTTTGCTGCCTGCGATTGCCTTTGTTTATATGATCCTAGGCGGCATCGTATGCCAGAGATCTTCGGCTAGTCTTCTGTTACGGAAGCGTCGCTGCTTGCGGTGCTTGCGACCTTGAATATCAACGGCGTGCGCAAGGCCTATCCGCAGCTCTGGCCCTGCTGGATCGAATAAACGGGACCCTCACAGTGCATCGCGTTGCGGGGGCTTCCGTGTGTGATGGTGTGCCGTGAAGGCACCTGAGGCCCTCAAACGAAGTAACCCGCTCCGGTTCTTGAGATCCGAAGCGGGCCGTCCCCGCAAAGTAGCCGGGGCAGTTGGTTACCCTCTCTGTGTCCCGATTTCGGGTGTCTAAGACCAGATGATCGATTTTTTAAGCGGGCGTGGTGCCCGTGTTTTTCTCGACGAACGGAAACTGTTGGACGGAGAAAGAACGAATGAGCAAAACGCTGACGAAGAACGGACACACCCCGTCATTTTGCTACGAGGCCGGGCCCTGCGGTTCTGGACTTCATCGGCATCTGACAAAGCTCAGGTTCGAATGCGGGGTGGTCGCGCCCACCATGATCCCGCGCAAAGCGGGTGATCGGGTGAAGACGGATCGGCGTGATGCCGAGATGCTGGCGCGGCTTTGGCGGGCTGGGGAACTGACCCCGATTTGGACACCTGATGAAGAGCAAGAGGCAATGCGTGATCTGATCCGTGCCCGCAAGCAAGCGATGGACGCAGTGAAGACTGCCAAACAGCAGCTTCTGAGTTTCCTGTTGCGGCACGGTCTGCGCTATGAAAGCGGTCAATACTGGACGCAGCGCCATCGCCGTTGGCTGGCAGAGATGCGTAAGTTCCGGTTCCGTCATCAGCAGCTGGTCTTCGAAGAGTACAAGCGCGCAGTCACGCAGGCCGGGGACAGGGTCGCATCTCTCAACACGGCCATCGAAGACGCCATACCGGGTTGGCATTTTGCGCCCGCTGTTGATGCCCTGCGCGCTTTGCGCGGCGTCAACACCATCATCGCAGCAACGATTGTGGCCGAGATCGGTGACAGTACTCGGTTCGAAAATCCCCGTCAGTTGATGGCCTGGTTGGGGCTGGTTCCGAGCGAGCACTCCAGCGGAAGCACAACGCGGCCCAGACGATTAACAAAGACGGGCAACGCCTTGGCGCGCACAATGCTGGTCGA
>SPLB01000048.1 GCA_004566265.1 Paracoccaceae bacterium
ATCCTACAAGGACGGACGGTCCGGCACCAGAGCCGGCGATCAACATCACGGCGAGATAAGGCCGGTTACCACCAGCCTAGCCCCCGCCGGGGTGATGTTCGGCGCGCTAAGCTTCTTGCGCACACATTTTATGTCGACCCTGAGCGTTCGGTTTGAAATCTCCAGCGCTACGGGGGCTTGTGCGCGGAATTTACTGCACTTTTGGCCGGACGCACTGGCGCCACGGATGGCGCAACCTCAAAGAAAAATGAGAGCGGCGATTTGCGAGCAAACTTATGTTGCCTAACGGTGTTTTGACAAAGGAAACACCCACAGGTGGTACCCTGCGGGTGGTATGCACTCCTCTATTTTCTTGAGGAAGTGTGCTGTTATCCTACGAGCACTTCTTCCAGCGTGCGCAGACCGGTGCGCGGTGCCTGAACCAGAACGGACATATTGCCCGGCTTGTGTTCATTGCGCAGCATTTTCATATGCGCTTCCGGCAGTTCGGCCCAAGAGAAGACTTCGGACATACAGGGGTCCAGGCGACGCTCAACCATCAGCTTGTTCGCGGCGGCGGCCTGTTTCAGGTGCGCAAAGTGGGAGCCCTGCAAGCGCTTCTGGTGCATCCACATGTAGCGCACGTCAAAGGTGCAGTTGAAACCCGACGTTCCGGCGCAGATCACAACCATGCCACCTTTTTTCACCACAAAAGTGGACACCGGGAAGGTCGCCTGGCCGGGGTGCTCAAACACCATGTCCACATTCACGCCCTTACCGGTGATATCCCAGATGGCTTTGCCGAACTTACGCGCCTCTTTAAACCACTCAGCATATTCCGGGGTGTTGACGGTGGGCAGTTCACCCCAACACTCAAAATCCTTGCGGTTCAGCACGCCTTTGGCGCCTAGATCCATGACAAAATCCCGCTTGCTTTCATCCGAGATCACGCCGATCGCATTGGCCCCTGCGGTGTTGATCAGCTGGATCGCATAAGACCCCAAGCCACCGGAAGCCCCCCAAACCAGAACATTTTGGCCCGGTTTCAGATCATGGGGTTCATGGCCGAACAACATGCGGTAGGCGGTTGCCAGCGTCAGGGTGTAGCAGGCGCTTTCTTCCCAGGTCAAGTGTTTGGGACGCGGCATCAGCTGCTGGGCCTGAACGCGTGTGAACTGCGAGAAGGATCCGTCCGGCGTCTCGTAGCCCCAGATGCGCTGGCTGTCGGAATACATCGGATCACCGCCGTTGCAGTGCTCGTCGTCGCCATCATCCTGATTGCAGTGGATCACCACCTCGTCGCCCACCTTCCAGCGCTTCACCTTGTCGCCCACGGCCCAAACGATGCCCGAGGCATCGGAACCCGCAATGTGGTAGGGCTGCTTGTGCACATCGAACATAGAGATCGGAACGCCAAGGCCTGCCCAAACGCCATTGTAGTTCACGCCCGCAGCCATCACCAGAACGAGCACTTCGTTGCTGTCGAGCGTCGGCACGTCGACAACCTCCTGCAACATGGCCTTGTTCGGCTCACCCTGCCGCTCGCGGCGGATGGCCCAAGCGTACATTTGCTTGGGCACGTAGCCCATGGGGGGCATTTCGCCCACATCGTAAAGGTCTTTTTCCGGTGCGTCGTAAGTTGCGATGCCGTCCTGCGTGTCCAGAGCCATTTCGGCCTCCCTCAGCAAATTGTCCCATGTTTCAGTTGGTCTGGCCGCCCTGCTTTTGGCTGTTCGCCGCAATGCAGAATCGTTCATCCTGCCTCAGGGATACGAACGGAAAAGCAATATTGCAACCACTTGAGCTCCAAAAAAGCAATTTTATAACCGAGCAGATGCAGCATTGTCTGAAATTGAGGAAATGCCGCCGCCCGAAGGCAGGCGCAGCGGGTCCTTGGGTGGGGGCATCAAGTGAGCAATAGAGTTGGCATAAAACCCCATCAATGCCTCCTGACCTTCGCGAATGTTCAAACGTCCCATGCTGTCTTCGCGCAGCATCCGGCGACGAGACAGCAGGCGTAGCGCCACAGTCACTGCGTGTGTTTCCCCACCTTCAGGCAAATGCAGATGCGCCAGCGGGAGACTGGCGGACAGACGGGTGATCTCCGCCTCAAGCCCGGCCCGATCCATCGGCCCGCAGTGCCGCAGGATCCATGCCACCAGCGGGACCGGAGCCAAGGGGACGGCCTCGCCGATACGGGCCATCAATTCGCGTGACAGCACCTTGGTTCGGGCCTCGTCGCTGCAACCCGCAGCGACTTCGGACAGCGACAGGGGACGGCCAAAGCTGACAGCCGCATAGCCAAAACGGTGATAGCGCCCGGTCAGCCAAAGCCAAAACTGCCGCAGGATGCGCAACATGATTATCCCGATCCGCGCCTTAAACCGACGCTGCCCGATTTGCGCGGCAGAGGTAAGAATCTTATCTTCGAGCACGCAGTCATAGTTCAGCGCGACAGGCACAAAGACCACCTCTTTGCCGTCCTGCCCATTGCCCCCCTCGCTGCCTGCCACGATGTATTTCAGCAATCCAAGTTTAGCCTCTGCCATGGATCCATCCAGCGACAGCCCCCCTTCTGGAAAAATCGCCTGTGTCACGCCGCCTTTTGTGGCCAACCGCACATAGCTGGATAGAACCTTGCGGTAGAGTTCATTGCGCGAGCGGCGTCGGATAAAGTACGCGCCCATCGCTCGGATCAAGCGGCTGAGCGGCCAGACCCGCGCCCATTCCCCCACTGCGTAAGACAAGGCCGAACGGTCAGCGGCCAGATAAGTCACAAGCACATAGTCCATATTCGACCGGTGATTCATGACAAAAACAACCGTGGCGTCCTTGTCGATGCTTGCGATCGCGCGCTCATCCACATGGGCCACCCGCACACGGTAGATCGCATTGGACAGAAAGCGTGCAAAGCGTATGGCAAAACTGAAATAGGCCACAGCGGAAAAGGACGGAACGATTTCGCGCGCATATCGTCGTGCCTCTTCCAGGGCGACGTTTTCTGGCACGCCGAGGTCTGCCGCACGCTCAGTTACCGCCTGCATTACAGTCGGATCATGCACCAGACGCTGGATCATATCAAAACGCCGGGCCAGTTTAAACGGCTCGATCGGACGTTCCAAACGTTGATTGAGCCGCTTGACCGCTTGTTGCAAACGCCGACGAAAGAACCAGCGCACCGACGGGAACAGGAAATGCGAAGCAAAGGTGACAACTGCAAACAGCAGAATCAGTACAAAGAGCCAAAGCGGGAGTTCAACGGTCTGAGTCATAGGGCAGTCTTGCCTGCATGAAGGAGACGAGACAAGCATCTGTCGCGACAACACGCGCCCCATGAACGCCCTGCCTGCAAATTCACGCAATAAAGACGCCACGGAAATTACATTGCTGCTCCTCGCTGCAACGCGGCGAATTGACAAAGGTTTAAAATTCCACTCTATGTCATCATTGAGAAATAAAATTACCCACCCACTTTCCACCCCCGTGAGGAGGCCAGCCATGACACACGCGCCGACCGACCAGAACCAAGTCCGCCGCAAGGATCGCCCCTGGTTGATCCGTACCTATGCCGGCCACTCCACCGCGGCGAAGTCCAATGCGCTGTATCGCGCGAACCTCGCCAAGGGACAAACGGGACTGTCGGTGGCGTTCGATCTGCCCACCCAGACCGGTTACGACAGCGACCATATCCTGTCGCGGGGTGAGGTGGGTAAAGTCGGTGTTCCGGTCTGCCATCTGGGCGATATGCGCACCTTGTTTGACGAGATCCCGCTGGAGCAGATGAACACCTCGATGACCATCAATGCGACGGCGCCTTGGCTGCTGTCGCTCTATATTTCGGTGGCCGAGGAACAGGGCGCGGATATCTCCAAGCTGCAGGGCACGGTGCAAAACGACCTGATCAAGGAATATCTGAGCCGTGGCACCTACATCTGTCCGCCCCAGCCAAGCCTGAAGATGATCGCAGATGTGGCAGAGTACTGCTACAGACATGTGCCCAAGTGGAACCCGATGAACGTCTGCTCTTACCACCTACAGGAAGCCGGGGCGACACCAGAGCAGGAACTGGCCTTTGCGCTGGCCACGGCGCAGGCGGTTCTGGACGCGCTGCGACCACGCGTGGCACCTGAGGATTTCCCGGCGATGGTAGGCCGCATTTCCTTCTTCGTGAACGCAGGCATCCGGTTTGTGACCGAGATGTGCAAAATGCGCGCCTTTGTCGATCTGTGGGACGAGATCTGCCAGGAACGCTACGGAGTGAGCGATCCAAAATTCCGCCGCTTTCGCTATGGCGTGCAGGTGAATTCGCTCGGCCTGACCGAGCAGCAGCCAGAAAACAATGTTTATCGCATACTGATCGAAATGCTGGCAGTGACCCTCTCTAAGAGAGCCCGCGCACGTGCGGTGCAACTGCCTGCCTGGAACGAAGCACTTGGCCTACCCCGCCCCTGGGACCAGCAGTGGTCCATGCGAATGCAGCAAATCCTCGCCTTTGAAACCGATCTTCTGGAATATGGCGATCTGTTTGATGGCAACCCGGCAGTCGATGCCAAAGTTGAAGAACTGAAAGAAGGCGCCCGCGCTGAGCTGAAGACCCTTGAAGGCATGGGCGGCGCTGTAGCGTCTATCGAATATATGAAGTCCCGTCTGGTGGATTCAAACGCAGAGCGGATAAATAAGATCGAGAGCAATGAAACCGTCGTGGTTGGTGTCAACAAATGGACCGAGGGCGAACCCTCGCCCCTGCAGACCGAAGATGGTGGCATTATGGTTGTCGACCCGGCCGTGGAGCAGGAACAGATTGCTCGCCTGACCGACTGGCGCAGCCAGCGCGATGCAGCAGCCGTGACCGAGGCCCTGTCGGAGTTGCGGGAGGCTGCCAGAACAGGTGCAAATATCATGCCCGCCTCTGTCAAAGCTGCCAAAGCGGGTGTCACCACCGGTGAATGGGCCGAAGAAATGCGCAAAGTGCACGGCACATACCGCGGCCCGACCGGCGTATCGGCGTCGCAATCCAATATGACCGACGGGCTGGATGATTTGCGCGAAGCGGTCAATGCGGTGTCCGATCAACTGGGCCGCCGTTTGAAGTTCGTGATTGGCAAACCGGGTCTGGATGGGCATTCCAACGGCGCAGAACAGATCGCCTACCGCGCGCGCGACTGCGGCATGGACATTACATATGAGGGCATTCGCCTAACGCCCCAGGAGCTGGCAGACAGCGCCGAACGAGACGGCGCACATGTGGTGGGGCTGTCGATCCTGTCAGGCAGCCACTTGCCCTTGGTGAAGGACACGCTGGCGCAGCTTGAA
>SPLB01000265.1 GCA_004566265.1 Paracoccaceae bacterium
AGACGTGCCACCCCGTAAGACGCCGCGAGCCAGGTCGTGACCACCAAAACACCTATCGCAATCACTGTGCGCCAGCTATAGGCCATCGTCCCCGCGGACAGGATCATGAAGAAATAGATGAAGTTCCCATAGTAAAAGAGCATCGGCACAGGGATCGGCTGCGGATCAAAGGGATTGGGCACCACCACGCCAAAGGTCATCACCAGAATGTCCACCAGGATCAGCGACAGCTCCGCGCGGGACCGTTCAACGCGCGCAACACGGCGCATCAGCCATCCATTCAAGCACATCAACCCCAGCAGGGCGACATAATAGATCTGTGACCAGACAGGATTCACCACGATCAGAAATACGGCCACGATGGGCAGCATGATCCAGCGGGCCCAGACGGCCAATTCTACGCCACGGCGCTTGTGCTCTTCTAGAGCGGTCAGAATATACTGGCGGTCGTCAAATTCTTCTCGGGTGCGTACAGGGCCATCGTTTGGCGCGCGACGCTCTGCTGCGGTGGTGACATCCGTGGCATCTGCCATCTGTCTGTTCCTTCCTGCTGTCACCCAAGAGATAATGACTGGTGTTGCGCGTTACACGGGGCCATTGCACATTGAGGTGCAAAAAACCCCGCCAAAAGGCGGGGCATAGTTGGCGAGCCCGGCGTACCGGGCGCGGCAGGCAACTGCGGTTTCCTGAACGTTTTTGCTTTACTTGAGGCTCAGCTCTGCATTTCCGCGCGGATTTGCTGGCGCAACACGTCGATTGGCACAACTTTGCCATCACGTTTGAAGCACCAATAGGTCCAACCGTTGCAGGACGGCGCATTCTCAAGATGTGCGCCAACCTGATGAATGGAGCCTTTGCAATTGTCACCCACCAACGTGCCATCTGCGCGCACCTTGGCCTTGTGACGTTTGTTCATGGAGTAAAGCTCTTCGCCCGGACGCAGCATGCCGCGTTCAACAAGCTGGCCAAACGGCACGCGCGGTTCTGCACGTTTAGAGGTCGAAACCTGTAGCGCTTCGCTGTCGAACTTGCGCACAGACTTGAGACGTGCGGTTGCAACCTCGCGGTAGCTTTCCTCGCGCTCAATGCCAATCCAGTTGCGGCCCAGCATCTTGGCCACCGCGCCAGTGGTGCCGGTGCCAAAGAACGGGTCAAGAACCACATCACCCGGGTTGGTCGCGCCAACCAGAATGCGGTGCAGCAGGGATTCGGGTTTCTGTGTCGGGTGTGCTTTATCGCCGTTGGCATCTTTCAGACGCTCGTGGCCGGTGCAGATCGGCAGCACCCAGTCAGAGCGCATCTGCACCCCGTCGTTCAGCGATTTCAGCGCCTCGTAGTTAAAGGTGTATTTCGCACCCTCGGACTTGGACGCCCATATCATCGTTTCATGCGCGTTGGTGAAACGCTTGCCGCGGAAGTTCGGCATTGGGTTCGATTTGCGCCAGACAACATCATTGAGAACCCAAAACCCCGCATCTTGCAACGCGGTGCCAACACGAAAAATGTTGTGATACGAGCCGATGACCCACAGGGATCCGTTTGGCTTCAGAATGCGACGTGCCTGTTGCAACCATGCGCGAGTGAACTGATCGTATGCTTGAAAACTGGAGAACTGGTCCCAGTGATCATCAACCGCATCGACCTTGGAATTGTCGGGACGGTGCAGTTGACCTTTTAGCTGTAGATTATAGGGCGGATCTGCAAAAATCAGATCCACTGAGTTGGCGGGAAGGCCCGCCATCGCCGCGATACAGTCGTCGGCAATAATTGTGTTTAAAGGGAGCGCGGAAGCCGCGCCCTTTTCGATCGTGTTTGTCATTTGCTCTGCCTCAATAACCACGGCGCTTTTGCGCTCATTTTGGTTCTCTCTAAGATGAGTCATCCGGGATTCGAGGTCAATTCGTTTTTTAAATCAGGAAGCTGCGTTTCTCACTTGATACAATATGTTGTGTACCGGCTTGAAGGATCGCCGATGATGTGGTGTCACCCCAAGAGTTTCCAGCGCGTCACGGTGTTGCTTTGATGGATAACCCGCGTTCTTCTCCCAGCCATAACCGGGAAACTGTTGCGCCAATTCAACCATCAGACGATCACGGGCTTGTTTTGCCAAAATAGAAGCTGCCGCAATCGACAGCGATTTGCCGTCCCCCTTGATCACCGCTTCGCTGGGCAACTCCAGCCCACGAGGGATCAGATTTCCGTCAATCAGCAGATAGTCGGGGGCCGGATTAAGCGCCGCCACGGCACGCTCCATCGCCAGATGCGAGGCCCGCAGGATATTGTGTTCGTCGATCTCTTCGACACTGGCGTGCGCCACGGCCCAGGCCGTTTTCTCAAGGATCTGCCCCTCCACCGCATTGCGCTTCTTCGCAGAAAGCTTCTTAGAATCATTGAGGCCCTCCGGGATCTGACTCACGTCCAGGATCACTGCTGCGGCGGTCACCGGTCCAGCCAGCGGCCCGCGTCCGACTTCATCCACCCCTGCAATTCGCAAGAACCCTTTGGCCTGTGCGGCCACTTCAATCGTGTAATCTGGCTGTTCCATAGGCCCAGAGAGGCCCGTTTTCACGCCTATTTGCAAGCCGTAAAAAAGGGGGCCGAAGCCCCCAGTTCACCTGCTAGAACGGTGTTGTGTTACCATGCCGTCAGGCGGTAGCCACGCTTCCGAAGGCAGTTCGGGCGGAAGCCTTCGCGGTAATTGTTTTTGCGTTCGTAGATCACCTCGCAACGGTCCGGCAGCGATCGGGTGTAGTCGTAGTGACGCTCGAGGCAGCGCTTGCTGAGCACACTTCGGTTTTCTCCGCGCAGGCGCGCAGTGCGAAGACAATGCTCCGGCAGATCGTAGCGCCACACCGCAGGCGGTTTTGGGACGACTGGAACCTGATAGACAATTCCGCTGTGCGAGTGGATCACTTTGCGTTCTTTCCCCCCATCGTCCTTGGCTTCATTAATCGCTGCGCCAACAAGGCCCAGTACAACCATGCCGGCAATGAATTTGGCGACATCTTCGTCAGCCCGAGCGGGTGCGGCAAAGAAACCCGTGATGGTCACGGAGGCGGCGAGAACAACGGCAATAAATTTGCGGTGCATATTGCGAATGGCAGGCATAGAGAACCCCTTTTATCTGTGCGGGGACCTCCCCCGCAGTAAAGCTTGTGCCCTTACGCTCGGCCAGATCCGCTCAGACAGGCAATAACAGCCCTTTGTTATCGAATATCGGCGTGCCAAAACCCTGTTGTCATTGAATATCCCGCGCAGAGCCCGCATGGTGGAACCATGAAACAGATCCTTTCTATCTGCGGCCTTCTGATGGCCCTCAGCCTCGCGGCGGCACCGGCCCGGGCGGCCGATTGTTATGCCGATTATAAGGCAAAACAGGACCAGCCCTTGCGGCTGCACTATGGGGTGATGGAGCTCTCTCAGGGCTGCAATGCACAGTCGGCCCGGCAAGAAGTCGCCGCCCGTCTAAAGCGCAAAGGCTGGACTTTGTTGCAAGTTCAGTCCGTATTCGACGCCCAAGGTTTGCAACAAAGGAAGGCCAATGCCGGAAAATACTATCTCCGTTTCTGAGGTCCGCAGCGCCGGTCACAGGGTGGTGACGTTTGGCATCCTCGCCATTGTTGCGACCCTGCTGACAGCGGGCGTTGTGCTGCTTTGGACGCTACCGGATGCAAACGCTTTTAATACGCAGGTCGAGAAACTTTTTGTTGAAAATGACCTGACCAAACAAGCCGAAATCAAACTGCTGGAAATCCTCGCGCAGTCCGGCAGCGCGTTCGCCGACACTTTGTCGAGCTACCGGATGGTTATCTTTGTGCTGCTGGTGTTTGCCACTGCCATGATGGGCGCGGCCTTGGTGGTGCTGACCATGCTGGTGATGCTGAACCGCCGCATGGCACAGATCGAACGCGCAGGCATTCAGGTCACCGAATTGCTGCTGAGCCGGGAAGAAAACACCGTCTATCTCAACACGATGGGCTTCAAACTGACCCCTGCCGCAATGGAGACACTGTCCGTTCTGGCCGAAGCTCGTCTGGATGATGAAGTTCTATCTGGGGTAGAGATCGAGGCGATGATCTCCGGCCGCGCGGCCTCCGACTGCGAAGAGGCCGCCGGTGCCACACGGATAAAACGCCTCCGGGATACGTTGGGGAATCAGATGGTGAGCGAACTTCTGGTAAAAAATATTGCCAAACGGGGATACGTGTTGGCGATCAACAAGGACGTGATCCGCATGGTATAGATGCCAGCGGGGCGCATTCGTCACAAAACATAGACCCCGGCATTTGTCCTGTCGCCGCCCCTGCACCCAAAGATAACGGCACCACCAAACCCAGTTTTGCATTGGTTCGCGCCTGAAGCCAACTTTGTGCTTTGCCTTGGTCCATCCCGCCAGCGAAAATTGCCCTATGTGGGTGTGCGAAAGAACCAGAAATTCAGTACCTTGCTGAACAGCCATTGTGCAGACCTCGACGACTGGCTAACCTCGAGTAAATTGAAGAACGAGGCCAAGCAAGTGACCAACGAAAAACATCGCCCCCTGACACTTCGTGATGTGTCCGAAGCAACCGGCGTGTCAGAGATGACGGTCAGCCGTGTGCTGCGCAATCGTGGTGATGTCTCTGAGAAAACGCGCCAAAAGGTTCTCGATGCCGCCAAGGAGCTAGGCTATGTTCCCAACAAAATTGCTGGCGCTCTGGCCTCCAAGCGGGTGAATTTGGTCGCCGTCATTATCCCCTCATTGTCGAACATGGTCTTTCCCGAGGTGCTGACAGGGATCAACCGCATCCTGGAGCACACCGATCTTCAACCCGTGGTCGGCGTCACCGATTACCAGCCGGAGAAAGAGGAAAAAGTTCTATATGAAATGCTGTCTTGGCGCCCGTCTGGTGTGATCATTGCGGGGCTCGAGCACACCGACGCCGCCCGCGCCATGCTGCAGGCCGCAGGCATCCCTGTGGTTGAGATTATGGACACCGACGGCAAATGCGTGGACGCCATGGTTGGCATTTCACACCGACGCGCGGGGCGCGAAATGGCGCGCGCCATCCTGAAAGCCGGCTATAGCCGCATCGGCTTCATGGGCACCAAGATGCCTTTGGACCATCGTGCCCGCAAACGGTTTGAGGGTTTTACTGAGTGCCTCGCCAAAGAAGGGATTGAGATCGAGGATCGCGAATTTTACTCCGGTGGTTCTGCCTTGGCGAAAGGTCGCGAGATGACCCAAGCGATGCTGGAACGTTCGCCTGACCTGGACTTCCTATATTACTCCAATGATATGATCGGCGCAGGTGGTTTGCTCTACTTAATGGAACAGGGCATCGACATCCCCGACCAGATTGGCCTTGCCGGTTTCAACGGAGTAGAGCTGCTGGCAGGTCTGCCGCGCCAATTGGCCACCATGGATGCCTGCCGACAGGAGATCGGCCGCACCGCAGCCGAAATTATCGTAGCGCAACTGGAAAAACCGGAAACCGAAATCGAGAAAGTTATCTCGCTCACACCCACCATCGCTTACGGCGACACCCTGCGCCGCAGATAAGGCCCAGATGAAGCTGTCATCGGTCCTTGTTCAATCGGACGCGTCCTGTGATGGTCCTTCGACAAGGCAGGCTTCAACGGATTGCGATGCCACGATCTTTCCTCAGAACAGACACCCTTGACCGAAGGCACGGCCCAATACTTGCAAACTTCTGCACTGCGCTTCGGTCTTGAACCGCTCAGCCATGCACGCCAACCAATCGCAGAGCTCAGTTTTTTAGAAGCTGAAACGACAGGATCATCCTGCGCGTCTTCGGACATCTTCGCACAGATCATTGGCCGCTGTTTTGACGAAGCACTGGACGAGCGTTGCGCGTCGCCAGTGAAGATGAAGCCGGTACAAAATCACCCAGTGACTGCAAAACAGCCAAGTCCTATGAATGCCATAACGTCTCTGTTGATGACGTGGATGCCATCGAATTTTGTGACAAGCTTACCCCAGCGCGCCCTCCATTCAGGACCGCTACTGGCACTCAGCCTCGTCCAGAGCATCCAGCCCCGCGGTTTTGATCACTTGGGCCAGCTCGCGAAACTGATCCGCCAGAGGAGAGGTCTTGCGCCATACAAGCCCAATACTGCGCCCCGGCACGCGCCCCTCAAATCGCGACAGCGATATCGGCGCAGCACGCGCTTCGACACGTGCCGCCATTTCAGGAATCAGGGTCATCCCAATTCCCGCACCGACCATCTGAACCAAAGTCGAGAGCGAGCTGCCATCCAGCCCCTCCCGCGGCTCGGAAGACTGCACTTTACAAAACGCCATCGCCTGATCCCGAAAACAGTGGCCATCTTCTAACAGCAAAAGGTTTTCGCGCCCCAGCGCCTCGACCCTGGGGACAGGCGTACCAGCTTCCCTTTCTGAGCGGACCAATAGAAAAGTTTCCTCAAACAACGGAAGCTCTTCGATACCCGCCTCCAGGAGCGGTAGCGCCACAATTGCGCAATCCAAACGACCGTCTTGCAATTCCTGCACCAGCCGCGGCGTCTGGGTTTCACGGAACTGCCCCTCCAAATCGGGAAACGCCCCTCGTAAATTGGGGATCAAAGTGGGCAGCAAATAGGGCGCGATGGTCGGGATAATCCCGACCCGCAATCGCCCAGAAAGCCCAGCCTCGGCGGCGCGGGCCACATCGCTTAGCTCATCAATCGACCGCAGGATGTCGGACACACGCTCGGCAACGGTCTCTCCGAAGCTTGTCAGTCGTACATGGCGCGCGCTACGTTCAAACAGGGCAAGGCCAAGCGTCTGCTCCAACTCCTTGATCTGCACCGACAAGGCCGGCTGGGTGACAGCACAGGCGTCTGCCGCCCTGCCGAAGTGTTCATGAAGGCGCAGCGCTTCGAAATATCTCAACTGTTTCAAGGTGATGTTTAGCATTAGATTTTCTTATCAAGGTTAGAAGAAAATGCAACTTAGAATAATTCTGATCTACTGTTAGGTTGATCTCACGGGAGGTTCCTCGCCTTTGGGACTCAGATGCTGCGAAAACTGCTTCGTGAGCAAATAGGTGAGCTGTGCCCTCCACAGAGCCAGAAACATTGTTCCAGCACCGGAGAACGACATGGACGGAAATTCAGTGACCACAGGCGGCTGCCCCTTTTCGGGATCCAACACCAGCAAAGGCAAACGCTCCAATCGTGATTGGTGGCCGAACCAGTTGAATCTGGCGATCCTGCACCAACATCAGAACGCCGAAAACCCGATGGGGGCCGATTTTAATTACGCTGAGGCCTTTAAATCGCTGGATCTGAAAGCGGTCAAAGCCGATCTCACCGCATTGATGACCGACAGTCAGGACTGGTGGCCTGCGGACTACGGACATTATGGCGGCTTGATGATCCGCATGGCGTGGCATTCGGCAGGCACGTACCGCACAGCAGACGGCCGCGGCGGTGGTGGCACGGGCAACCAGCGCTTTGCGCCGCTGAATTCCTGGCCGGACAACGGCAACCTCGATAAAGCGCGCATGTTGCTGTGGCCGATCAAACAGAAATACGGCAACAAACTCTCTTGGGCCGATTTGATGATCCTCGCGGGCAATGTGGCGTTGGAAAGCATGGGTTTCAAAACCTTTGGCTTTTCGGGCGGTCGGGAAGACATCTGGTCACCAGAAGAAGACATCTTCTGGGGCGCGGAAACTGAGTGGCTGATCGGGTCTGACAACGAAAACAGCCGCTACACGGGTGCGCGGGATCTCACCCATGACAATGCAGACGCCGGCAAGCTAACACACCCATTGGCCGCAGTGCAGATGGGTCTGATCTACGTCAATCCAGAAGGCCCGGACGGCAACCCGGACGTTCTGGCATCCGCACATGATGTTCGCGAAACCTTCGCCCGTATGGCCATGAACGACGAGGAAACCGTCGCCCTGATTGCCGGCGGTCATACCTTTGGCAAAGCGCATGGTGCCGGCAACCCGGATCACGTTGGCCCAGAACCAGAAGCGGCGCCCATTGAGGCCATGGGCCAAGGCTGGTTGTCCAGCTACGAAAGCGGGCATGGGGATCATACGATCACTTCGGGTGTTGAGGGCGCCTGGACCGCGACCCCGACTCAATGGGACAACGGCTACTTTGAGCTTCTGTTCGGCTATGAGTGGAACCTGACCAAATCCCCCGCCGACGCATGGATCTGGGAGCCTGTCGGCGTTGATGAAAAACACATGGCGCCGAAGGCTCATGATCCATCCCAAAAGGTCAAAACCATGATGACCACAGCCGATATGGCTTTGCGCATGGACCCAGCCTACCGAGAGATTTCCAAGCGGTTCTACGAAAACCCAGAGGAGTTTGCAGATGCCTTTGCCCGCGCGTGGTTCAAGCTCACCCACCGCGACATGGGACCCCGTGCCCTGCACTTGGGCGAAGAAGTTCCAAGCGAAGAGCTGATCTGGATGGACCCAATCCCGGCTGTGAACCACGCGCTGATCGACGCCAGTGACATTGCGGCGCTGAAAGCCAAAGTGCTGGACGCGGGCCTGTCCGTGGGAGAGTTGGTTGCAACAGCGTGGGCGTCTGCATCGTCGTTCCGCGGGTCGGACAAACGCGGCGGGGCCAATGGTGCGCGCATCCGTCTGGCACCGATGAAAGACTGGGACGCCAACCAGCCCGCACAGCTGGCCAAAGTGCTTGGTGCACTGGAATCGATCCAGTCTGAGTTCAATGCCGGTGGCAAAACCGTCTCTCTGGCCGACTTGATTGTGCTGGCAGGCTCTGCGGCAGTTGAGAAAGCCGCCAAAGACGCGGGCCATGATGTGGAGGTTCCCTTCACCCCCGGCCGCATGGATGCCAGCCAAGAGCAAACCGATGTCGAGAGCTTTGCCGTGATGGAGCCGCAGGTCGACGGCTTCCGCAACTTCACCACTGGCAAGTTCACCGTCTCCACCGAAGAGTTGCTGTTGGACCGTGCGCACTTGCTAACCCTAACGGCGCCGGAAATGACCGTTCTGATCGGTGGCCTGCGGGTTCTGGGCGCAAACCATGGTGGAACCAAGCACGGGGTGTTCACCGACCGCGTCGGCCAGCTTACCAATGACTTCTTTGGCAATGTGCTGGACCTTGGCACCAGATGGTACGCCCTGGACGGTACTGGAGAGCTGTTTGAAGGCAAGGACCGTGCCTCTGGTGAAGTCAAATGGACCGGCACCCGAGCCGATCTGATATTTGGCTCAAACGCGCAGCTGCGCGCCCTATCCGAGGTCTATGCTCAGGCCGACAATGGCGGCAAATTCGTCGCTGACTTCATCGCCGCCTGGACCAAAGTGATGGAACTTGATCGCTTCGATCTGAAGTAAATCTTCGCAGCCAAAAAACCAAAGCGCCCTGCCTCGGTCGGGGCGCTTTTCGCGTGCAAAGGTTGCGGCTGGGAAACTGCAATGCACCGAAGGGCGCATGCGTACTTCATCTATTTCAAGGACAAGAGTGGTGAGCCGTGCAGGATTCGAACCTGCGACCCACTGATTAAAAGTCAGTTGCTCTACCAACTGAGCTAACGGCCCACTCTTATGAGAAGCTTAAACCAGCTCCGCGCAAATTCCATTCAAGCTGAATAGTCTATTAAGATCAGCAGCTTCTCAGGAAACAAAACACCGCGTTGTTTGTCATCACGGCCTTCTGATAGGGGGGGCTTCTACGGACAACTCGACAGAGGGTCAACCCCTATTTCAAAGAATTCTCCGCTGAGGCTGGATTCATTTTACACCGATCTTTATACGGCTGTGAAACACGCCTCGAAAGACGCCCTCTATGTTGCCCTTTATGAAAATGCACGGGCTCGGGAACGATTTTGTCGTTATCGACGCTCGCCAAAACCAAGTCCGGATCACCCAAGCCATGGCCAAGGGCATTGCCCATCGCCAGCTTGGCCTTGGGTTTGATCAGCTTGCGGTAATTGAGGCAGGCACCGGCGACGCAGATGCACATCTGGTTTTTTACAATGCAGATGGCTCCACGTCCGCGGCTTGCGGCAATGCCACACGCTGCATTGCCCGGCATCTGATCACCGAGACCAGCAAAACCGTTCTGCACCTCACGACTGATCGCGGCGATCTGTTTGCCGAAGAAGCCGGCAATGGGCTCACGTCGGTCAACATGGGTCATCCGCAGCTGCACTGGGATGAAGTCCCGCTGTCCGAAGAAATGGACACGCTGGAGCTGCCGATCGAAGGCGCGCCAACCGCCACCGGCATGGGCAACCCGCACTGCACCTTCTTTGTTGAAGACGCCGACATCATTCCACTGGCGGAATTTGGCCCGCGCTACGAACACCACCCGCTCTACCCGCAGCGAACCAATGTGCAGGTGGCCCAGATCCTGGGACCTGACCACATACGTATGCGCGTTTGGGAGCGCGGTGTTGGCGTCACTCTGGCATCTGGGTCTTCCTCTTGCGCCACAGCCGTTGCGGCGGCCCGTCGGGGCCTCACAGGGCGTAAGGTGCAGATTGATCTCGATGGTGGTACACTGTGGATCGACTGGCGCGAGGACGGCGTCTGGATGACCGGTGCAACCATGCATGTCTGCGACGGCATCTTCACCACGGAATTCTTGGAGAGCTTCGTATGAACGCCCCCACATTCACCACGCTTGGCTGTCGCTTGAACGCCTATGAGACAGAAGCAATGAAAGAGCTGAGCCGCAAGGCTGGGCTTGAGAATGCTGTTGTGGTGAACACCTGCGCGGTCACGGCAGAAGCCGTGCGCAAAGCGCGCCAGGAAATTCGAAAACTGCGCCGCGACAACCCGGACGCGCCAATCATTGTGACCGGCTGCGCGGCACAAACGGAACCGGAAACATTTGCGGCGATGGAAGAGGTCACCAAGGTCATCGGCAACACTGAAAAAATGCTGCCTGAGACCTGGCAGGAGATCGCCAAGGGTCCGGATTTTATCGGCAAGACCGAACGCGTCCAAGTGGATGACATTATGTCGGTGACCGAAACCGCCGGTCACTTGATTGATGGCTTTGGCACACGCAGCCGCGCTTACGTACAGGTCCAGAATGGCTGCGACCACCGCTGCACCTTCTGCATCATTCCCTATGGTCGTGGCAACTCGCGCTCGGTCCCGGCGGGCGTTGTGGTGGATCAAATCAAGCGCCTTGTTGACAAGGGCTACAGCGAAGTCGTGCTGACCGGCGTTGACCTGACGTCCTGGGGCGCAGACCTGCCCGCCAGTCCTAAGCTTGGCGATCTGGTGATGCGCATTCTAAAGCTGGTGCC
>SPLB01000266.1 GCA_004566265.1 Paracoccaceae bacterium
AGCCTGCGCCGCCAGATTGGCATGGTCACACAGGAAACGGCGATGTTTAACCGGTCGGCGCGTGAAAACATCCTCTATGGTCGCCCGGATGCCTCGGACGAAGATTTGCAAGCCGCTGCCGAGCAAGCCGAGGCGCATGAGTTTATCCAGGATCTGCGGGACGGTCAGGGGCGCGAAGGGTATGATGCGCATCTGGGCGAACGCGGTGTCAAGCTGTCCGGTGGTCAGCGTCAGCGGATCGCCTTGGCGCGCGCAATTTTGAAAGATGCGCCGATTCTCGTGCTGGACGAAGCGACCTCTGCCTTGGATTCTGAGGTCGAGGCAGCCATCCAGGCCGCTCTGGGCCGGGTTATGCAAGGCAAAACTGTTTTGGCTATTGCC
Organism: Paracoccaceae bacterium; assembly: GCA_004566265.1. GTDB lineage: Bacteria > Pseudomonadota > Alphaproteobacteria > Rhodobacterales > Rhodobacteraceae > Epibacterium. The sequence continues at coordinate 382 of SPLB01000266.1, forward strand.
CACCGCTTGTCCACACTCGCGGAAATGGACCGCATTATCGTGATGGATCAGGGTGGGATTGTCGAAGAGGGGACTCACGAGGCACTTCTGGCCAAAGGGGGGCGCTACACGCAATTCTGGTCTCGTCAATCAGGCGGATTTATCCGCACCGAAGGGGATCAAACCACAAATTCTGTTGCGGCAGCGGAATAGGGATCTTTCAGGAAATGTGAAGGCGGGGTATGGGACGAGCATGACAGACGCAGCTCGAACCCGCCACGTAGTTTCCCGCCTTGGCCATCAGGGCGATGGTATTGCCGATGGCCCCGTTTTTGCCCCGCGCACTTTGCCAGGCGAAGAGGTCAGCGGTGTGCTCCGGGGGAACAACCTGACCGACATTCGGGTGGAAAGCCCAAGCGCAGATCGTGTTACGGCACCCTGCCGCCACTACAAGGCCTGTGGTGGTTGTCAGTTGCAGCACGCCAGCGACGAGTTTGTTGCGGACTGGAAGGTGGAATTTGTTCGTCGTGCGCTTCAGGCTCAGGGAATAGAGACTGAGTTTCGCCCGATCCTGACCTCACCTGCGCAATCGCGTCGACGCGCGACTCTGTCTGTGCGCCGCACCAAGAAGGGGGCGATGGCGGGCTTCCACGGGCGCGCGTCTGGCGTGATTACCGAAATCCCTGATTGCCAACTCTTGCTGCCGGAACTGCGTGTCGCCATCCCTATGGCCGAAGAACTGGCCATGATCGGCGGCAGCCGCAAGGGCGAGCTGTCCGTGACCCTCACCCAGTCCGAGACTGGGTTGGATGTGCTCGTGCGTGGTGGCAAGCCTTTAGATGGGCAGCTGCGCGTGGATCTGGCGCAGGTGATTGGAAGGCACAAACTAGCGCGTCTGACCTGGCAGGATGAACCCGTCGGTATGGAACAACCACCGACCCAGGCCTTTGGCAAAGGTCATGTTTGCCCGCCCGCGGGCAGTTTCCTGCAAGCCACCCAGGAAGGCGAAGCCGCGCTGGTGCTTGCCGTTAAAGACATCGTGGGCAACGCCAAACGTGTTGTGGATCTCTTTGCCGGTTGCGGCACCTTCACTCTGCCTTTGGCTGAAACGGCCGAGGTGTGGGCGTTGGAAGGCGAAAGCGAGATGATTGCCGCCCTGGATCAGGGCTGGCGTCAGGCGCAAGGTTTGAAAAAGGTTACGGCTCAAACGCGTGATTTGTTCCGTGCTCCATTGATGCCAGAGGACCTTAACCCGTTTGGTGCGTCTTATGACGCAGCGGTTATTGATCCGCCGCGTGCGGGGGCTGAAGCGCAAATCGCCGAGCTTGCGCAGGCGGGCACGCCGATCATCGCCTATGTGTCCTGCAACCCGGTTACTTTTGCGCGTGACGCGGCAACGCTTGTCACCGCAGGGTATGTGCTTAACTGGGTTCAGGTGGTTGACCAATTCCGCTGGTCAGGCCATTCCGAACTGGTTGCAAATTTCACGAAAAACGCCTGAGAGAGAGCCGCGTAGAGATCATGCTGAACAAACTCAGAACCCTGCTGGAAAGCGAACGTTTCGGGCTTTTCATCACGGCAGTTATTTTGCTGAATGCCGTGACTCTTGGGCTTGAGACCTCCAAAGAGGTCATGGCGCGTTTCAGCGGCGTTGTTTTGCTCATGGACAAGCTGTGTCTGGCAGTTTTTGTTGCAGAAATCCTGGCAAAGCTCAGTGTCTATCGGCTGAAGTTCTTTCGGAGCGGCTGGAACCTGTTTGATTTTGTGATTGTGAGCATTGCGCTGATCCCCGCGGCGCAGGGGCTTTCCGTCCTACGGGCGCTGCGCATCCTGCGCGTTCTGCGCGTGATTTCCGTGGCTCCGCGTCTGCGCCGCGTGGTCGAGGGATTTATCACCGCGCTGCCGGGTATGGCGTCGGTGTTCCTGCTGATGGCGATCATCTTCTACATTGCCTCAGTGATTTCCACGAAGCTTTTTGCCAGCAGTTTCCCTGAATGGTTCGGCACTTTGGGCAAAAGCGCCTATTCGCTGTTTCAGATCATGACGCTGGAAAGCTGGTCTATGGGGATCGTCCGACCGGTGATGGAAGTGTACGCCCATGCTTGGCTGTTCTTTGTGCCATTTATTATGGTCACAACATTTGCAGTGGTAAACCTTCTGGTGGGTTTGATTGTGAACTCCATGCAGGATGCTCATGCTGAGGACGAACATGAACGCACAGACGCCTATCGTGACGAGGTGCTGGCACGTCTTGAAGCAATCGAGCAGCGTTTAGCTGCTCAGAATGGCCAGGGCACCGATGCCAGTGAGACGACGAAAAAGTGATTACTATTTGTTCCCAAACTTTGATCTAATGCTGATAAAAATCACATCAAGCTAGAGGCTTGCAATAATGCAGAGACGCAGATTCGTTTTCGGGCTTTCGGCCGCCTTTGGCTTGGCAGGATGTGCGGATGAGACGTCTCTGGGCTATGATGGTCCGGCGGTCACGGCGATTGTGGTCAATAAGAGCGCGCGCAAAATGTATCTCCTCAACAATGACGAGATTTTGCGCAGCTACCGCGTTGACTTGGGCTTTGCCCCGTTGGGTCACAAGCGGATCGAAGGCGATGGGCGCACGCCGGAAGGCACTTATGTTATTGATCGGCGGAATCCAAAAAGCAATTTCCATCTTTCATTGGGGATCTCTTACCCGAACGCTCGTGACCGGGCGACTGCTCGCGCTCTGGGCAAACGCCCGGGTGGAGATATCTTTATTCACGGACAGCCGAATAACCCAGAAGACCGAAAACGGGTTGAACGGGTCGAAGATTGGACCGCTGGCTGTATTGCTGTCAAAAATGAAGAAATAGCAGAGATTTATGCCATGGTGCGCACCGGCACTGTGATTGCCCTGCGACCCTAAGCTATCGCACTCCAAAAAACAAAGGCACCTCACTTGGGCGCCCTTTTTGTCTGTTGCATGCAGCGGCGATCAGGTGCCGGTGATCAAAGTCCACCAGATCTTGCCGTTTTCTTCCTGATGCCAGGAAAACCCCATGTTCACGGCTTTAGCATCCATCAGAACAGCACGGGCGGCGCTGTTTTCCATCCAGGCCGTCAGGGTTTGCACCTCGTTTTCATAGCTTTCCGAAATGGTCTCTCCCAAAACGCGGCCGGTGAAACCGGCGCGAATGGCTCGATCGAGCGGGGAGGAGCCGTCAGAACCAAAATGCCAGGGACGGTTTTGAAGGGCCATATCCTTTGAATGTGTGGCTGCAGCTGCGTTAAGCGCAGAATGCAGCTGCAAGGGGGCTTTGCCGCCTGCCTGACGCAATGCATTGACCGAGTCCAGCATGCGGAACTGCAATTTATCTGGGTTGCGGATCTTATAAACCCCGGTACCCAAAGAAGTTCCGTCGTTGCCAGGTGTGGTACAGGCCGCGAGCCCCAGACAGGCCATTGCTACCAGAGAAAGGAATACACGGGTCATCGGTCACCTAAGTTGAACTGCTTGCTTGCTTTAGCGACCCTGTTGCGGAATGGCAAACCAGCGCAGTTCACAATGCCATGATGACGTGGGATTGAATTGCGACTGCGGCTTTCGCGCCATAAAGTAGCAGGTATGACTAGGCCTCTTGCAGGACAATGCTCGCATGACAAATCAAACACTCAAATCCTTTTCCCGTCGGCGCTTTCTTGCGGCCACAGGCGCAGTTCTCGCCAGTCCGGCGTTGGCGCAGGGTGATGCCACCGAACCGGAGGCGCCAGCTTACGACCCGTTGCGTCCGCCGCCGGAACCGGAACCTCCGGTGAAGCGCAATATTTCGGCCTTCCGATCCAAGGACTGGCGCCCTTACTTTGATCATCTGAAACGGGGGGCGATTCTTGTCGACCTCGACAGCCGCGCGCTGCACTACTGGTCCGAGGATGAAGCAACCTATAAACTGTTCCCGTCCTCTGTGCCGCTGTCCGACGATCTGACTCGCCGTGGGCGTACAAAGATCATTCGCAAGGTCGAAGGTCCGGGATGGGCGCCGACGCCTTCGATGCGCAAACGCAACCCCGAGTGGCCAGAGTATATTCCTCCGGGCCCCGACAACCCGCTGGGCACGCATGCGTTATACCTAAGCTGGCAGTACTACCGGATCCACGGCACTCATGACACACGCAAGATCGGCAGGCGTTCTTCGAATGGCTGCATTGGGCTTTATAATGAGCATATCGAAGAGCTTTTCAGCTTGGCTAAAGTCGGCACACAGGTGTTGCTCATTTAACCACAGGCGGGAG
>SPLB01000267.1 GCA_004566265.1 Paracoccaceae bacterium
CAGCCCTTCCCCCGGAACGCACAAATGAAAGGAACTTTCATTTGCTTGTGGTGCGCCCAACCGTAAAGCTGTGGATGTCTATTTTCCGGAGCCAGACATGAAACGCTTTGCCCTCTTCCTCTTCCTCGGCCTTCTGACGCTAGCGGCCTGTGACGTTCCCTTGGTGCCGTTGATTTAACTCGCTTGACAAAAAAAGAGCCCCGGGATCACCCCGGGGCTCTTTCGGTTACAAAGGCGCGTCAGGTCAAGCGGCCGCTGCAGCCTTCTGCTCGCGGCGCTCCACGCCGCGGAAAAAGATCAGGTAGAACACAGGCGCCGCCACCATAGTCAGCACGGTGGCAAACGCCAGACCTCCCATGATTGTGACCGCCATCGAGACGAAGAAGGCGTCTCCCATCAGCGGTGCCATACCCAGGATCGTTGTGACCGCTGCCAGCATCACCGGACGCAAACGCGAAACAGAGGCTTTCACAATGCTCTCGCGCAGGGGCAGGCCTTCTTCACGGCGCACAATGTCGATCTCTTCCACCAGAACAATACCGTTCTTAATCAGCATGCCCGAAAGGCTCAGCAGGCCCAGCAATGCCGTGAATGTGAACGGCAGGCCTGTGCCGATAAGCCCAATCACGACACCGTTCACGCTCATCGGCACCAAAAGCCAGATAATGATCGGCTGACGGATCGCATTGAAGAGCAGGACCGAGATCAGCACCATGATCAGCAGTGACAGCGGCAGCTGTTTGCCAAGCGAGGCGTTCGCCTTAGCCGAGTTCTCATGCTCGCCGCCCCACTCCATGGTATATCCCTCGGGCACCTCAATCGCCTTGACCGCGCTATGGACCTCGTTCCAGACCGTCGCGGCCGTCACACCCGGACTGACATCCGCACCGACCGTGATCGTATAGACCCGCTCTCGCCGGTGTACGAGGGTATTTTCCACGTCATAGCCGATGCCGTCGATCATCTGCTCGACCGGCACCCAGCCCCCCGCTGCCTCTGAAAAGACCACTTGGTTCATAAGGTTGAAGTCGTCGGCCTGCGGTTGACGCATAACGATCGGGATCAGCCGATCGCGTTCGCGGAACACCCCGGTGGTGAGGCCATTGGTGGCGAACTCCATCGCATCGGCAATGGCCTCGCGGGTGACACCTGCGGTCTGCGCCCGGTCTGTGGCATAGATCGGCTTCAGCACAAGCTCCTGTTCCCGCCAGTCCTGACGCACGTTGAGCACCTGGTCAGAGGCCGCATTAATCGCAGCCATAGCCTCTTGGGCAAGCGCCCGCAGAACCGCCGGATCCGAACCTGAGAACCGCGCCTCAATCGGCGCGCCGCCGCCGGGACCAAAAACCAGACGTTCGGTCCGAAATTCACCTTCGGGAAATTGCGCCCGGCCGAAAGTGTCCAGATCCGCACGCAAGGGCGGGATCGCATCAATGTTTTCGGTCCGGATGATTAGGTGACCATAGCTGGTGTTGGCCTGCTGTCCCGCATAGGTCAGCATAAAGCGAGTCGCGCCCTGCCCCACAAAGGTGGCAACCGACACAACATCATCGCGCTCTGCAAGCCAGGCCTCAATCACTTTCATATGATCTGAGGTGGTGTGGATCGATGTGCCCTGCGGCAGTTTCAAGTGCACAAAGAACAAAGGCGTGTTGGAGTCCGGGAAAAACTGCTGCTTTAGCATCCCAAAGCCTGCAAAGCAGACAAAGGTGATCGCGACCAAAGCCCCGACCACAAGCCAGCGCAGCTTTAACGCCGCTCGCAGAATGCTGCCATAGGCGCGGAACAAAAGCGCGTTATACGCCTCCTGGCTTTCGCCATCTCCCTGCTTGAAAAAGTAATGACCCAAAAGCGGTGTGACAGTCAGCGCCAGAAGCCAGGACAGCAGAAGCGAGATACCAATCACCGCAAAGAGTGAGAACATAAATTCACCGGTTGCATCCGGGCTGAGGCCAATGCCCGCAAAGGCCATAATGCCAATGACGGTCGCCCCCAAAAGCGGGATCTGCGTCTTGCCCGAGGCCTCGGTTGCGGCGTTGCGTGAGGTCTTGCCTCGTTGCATTGCAATCTGCATGCCCTCTGCCACAACAATCGCATTGTCCACCAGCATGCCCATCGCAATGATCAGAGCGCCCAGCGAAATCCGCTCCATTTCGATCGAGAACAACGCCATGAACAGCAGTGTTCCCACAACGGTCAACAATAGGGTTACCCCGACCACAATCGCCGCGCGCCACCCCATAAAGAGCGCCAAAACGACGATCACAATGGCGACAGAGGCAGAAAGGTTCACAAGAAAGTTGTTTGAGGCCTCTTCCACAACAAGGTGCTGCTGGTAAATCGGGTGCAATTCGACCCCGTAAGGCAGCTGACTGTCCAGTTCAGCCAATTTTGCATCCACCCGGTGGCCAACATCGACAATGTTATCATTGGCAACGCCCGACACCCCCAAAGTAAAGGCCTCCTCGCCCTGATAGCGAATGTACTGCGACGGGTTTGCTTCCCGCCCTCGGGTCACATTGGCGACGTCAAAAATATTGATCGTCTCCCCCTGAGAGCCAACCGTTAGGCCCGCAATTTCCGAAACAGAGTCCGACCCTTCTGGCGTCTGAATGCGGGTCTTCAGGGGGCCTGCAACCAGTTCTCCTGCCGGGGTAACTGAGTTTGACGTCGCAATCGCATTGGCAATGGTTTGCACCGACATATTGAGGTTGGTGGTCAACGCCATATCCGGTTCAACATAAATCGTCTCGTTCGGGACGCCGGCCACCTCGACGTCTGCGACACCCGAAACCGTCAGCAGCTCGCGTCGCAGAAAGGTCGACAGCTCGTATGTTTCCGCGTCCGAGAAGCCGGGCGTGGTCACCGCATAGAAAATGCCAAATACATCCCCAAAGCTGTCGTTGACCAAGGGCGTCGTTGCCCCGGACGGCAGCCCGCGCGCCGCATCTCTGACCCGCGCGCGCAGCTTGGTCCAGATTCCCGGCAGCTCACTGCCGTCATAAGTGTCTTTGAATTCGACATTGATGCGCGACAACCCAGGCCGATTGGTGGATTCAATCGTATCCACCTCCTCCATTTTCTGAATGGCGCTTTCCAAAGGTTCCGAGACTTCCAACGCCACCTGTTCGGCAGTGGCACCGGGATACTGTGTTATGACGATGACCTCTTTAATGGTGAAGGCCGGGTCTTCCAGACGCCCCAGTGTCATAAAGCCCCAGATCCCCCCAAACAGGGCGATCAGCATAATCAGCCACGTGTAGAGGGGCCGCTCGATAGAACCGCGTGCAATATTCATTGAGACCGCCTCAGTTCGTGAAACCGGTGAAACGGCGCACAGTTTCGCCATCGGTCATGGCAGCGCCGCCGGTCGCGACCACCTCTTGACCTGCTTCCAGACCACTGATGACATGGTAGTTGCCAAACTGGTTGGGCTCGATTTCGACCGCGGTCCAGCTGACTACGCCCAGATCCGCGCCGGTCGGGGCAAAGACCATGACGCCCGCATCCCCAGCCGCACTGGGCACAATTGCGGTTGCAGGCAGCGTGATATGCTTGAGGCCCGTGTCAACCATCACTTTCACAGTGGTGGAAGCACCCGGCAGAATTTGTCGATCCTTCGGCGGATCCATTTTCAGGGTCACGCGATAGGTTTGCCCCACAGACGAGGCTTCGGCTGTGTATTCAAGGACCTCAACCGGGTATTCATTCGCCCCACCGGGGAACCGCGCGGTCAGCGTCAGCTGATCGTCTTCGCTCGACCGTTGGAACAGCACTTCTGGGACGTCGATCTCAATGCGCAGCTCGCTCATGTCGTGGATCCGCGCAATCGGCGCCCCTGCCGCAACGGTCGAGAACAGCGCCGTCTCGCGGCGCGCAATCATGGCATTGAACGGCGCATGCAGCGTGGCGTGTTCAAGGTCGGTCTGGGCATTTCGCAGGGCGACATCGGCCAGCTTGGCTTCTGTGTCGGCGTCGTCAATCGTAACCTGACTAACGGTGCCGGCCAGCTTCTGATTTCGAGCTTTGGTACGATCTGCTTGTTGCTTTCGAAGCTGCGCCTGCTCCAGTTGCAGTTTAAATCGCTCAAGATCCAGCTCTGCAATCAATGCGCCTTCGGGGATCAGCTGTCCTTCGTTGACCGGCAACTTGAACACCTGGCCGCCGACCTGAAAGGCAAGATCCACGGTTTCTTTTGCGGCCACCTGCCCAAAAAACTGACGCTCCATCACGGTTCGACCGCCTTCGGCGGTGACCAATTTGGCGGCTTTGGGCGGTTTGGGGGTCCGCTCTGCGTCCTGCGCCCAAAGGGCGACCGGCGACAAGGCCACCACAGTCGCCAATATCGAAACGATCGGCTTCAATGTCATTCTCATTCTCCATTCGGGGTCGGGCACGTCCGCGCCCGATTCTAATGTGGCGATGTGAAGTTTTTGCTCCCCCGGCGTCCGAAACCGCAG
>SPLB01000268.1 GCA_004566265.1 Paracoccaceae bacterium
CCCGCGTCCCCTGCAGGACTTGGCGCTGTTGGCACCTGACTTGCAGCGCGTGCCTGCGGGGGCGCTTCTGACCGGTGACATTGGTCAGTTGACAGACAGCTTTCACATGAACCTCACCGCCTTTGGCTTTCTATCCTTTGCGGTGGGATTGTTTATTGTTCAAGGCAGCTTAGCGCTTGGTGTTGAACAACGAAACGGCGCGATTCGAACACTCCGACTGATTGGGAACAGTCGTCGCGATGTCTTTGCCGCGCTTCTGGCAGAGGTCTTTGTCCTGTCGCTGCTTTCCGCAGGTCTTGGGCTGGCATTGGGGTATCTGGTGGCAGTGGCCCTGTTGGACGACGTGAGCCTGACGCTCGCTGGACTTTATGGCGCAGAGGTTCCGGGCGGGCTGCAGCTTCGCTCGTCTTGGGTCGTTTCTGGGTTTGCCATGTCCCTGTTCGGTGCCCTTCTGGCCAGCGCGCATGCGTTTTTTAAATTGCATCAAGCCTCCGCTGCATTGACGCAATTGGGCAGGGCCGCAGCGCGCATGCGAAATGCACCTGTGCGCCCGCTTGCTCTGGGAGGCCTTGCGCTCATCTTGGGTGCGACGGTGTTTTTCTCCGTCGCATCCACGCCCGGCTTGCAAGGCGGTTACTTACTGTTAGGAGGCGTCATGTTGGGCGCGGCCCTCATTTTGCCCTGGGGTCTCAACACGGTTTTACGCGCCGCGCATTCCATCGTGTCTGGTACAACCTCGGTGCTATTACTCGCTGATCTACGGGCGCAATTGCCAGGATTGTCTCTGTCTCTTATGGCGCTGTTCCTCGCTGTTGCCACAAACATTGGTGTTGGGACTATGGTTGCTAGCTTTCGGAGCACTTTTGAAAGCTGGCTTGACCTGCGACTGGCGGCTGACCTGTACGCCAGCCCTCCAGACCCGGCGATGGCATCGGACATTCTGCAGTGGGTGACGGCGAAAGACAACATAGCCGCACCTGTTTTGCGCGCAGACGCCACAATAAGCGGTGTCCCTGCGTCGCTGCGCAGCGTTGCGCCAGGGACTCGCCAACCGGAAAGCTGGCCGCTGAGCGATGCGGCGGGGTCGGTGCAGTCCAGCTGGGAAATGGTATTTGAGGGCACAGCCGTCATGATAAACGAACAGCTTGCCCATCGCCTTGATGTGGCGCCAGGAGATACTTTGCCGATCGTGCCCGGATTCACAGCTTTGGTTGCCGGAGTCTTTGCGGATTACGGCAACCCAACTGGGCAGGTCTTGCTGGCCGAAGCGCCCTTTCGCCGCGCCGCACCCGAAGCTTGGCCAAGGCAGATCGCAATTCTCACACCAACGCCGCGAACACTGCGCCGAGAGCTGGAGGCGCAATTTGGGCTGACTGCCGACAACCTTGTGCGTCCGGATGACATTCGGCGCGTGGCGCTTTCTGTGTTTGAAAAGACCTTTGTTATAACTGGCGCGTTGAACATTCTCACCCTTGGCGTGGCTGGGTTTGCCTTGCTCACCAGTTTTTTGACCCAGTGGCGTCACCGCCTTCCCCAACTTGCTCCGCTGTGGGCAATGGGGCTTTCGCGGCGGCATCTGGCCTGTCTTGACCTGGCCCGTAGTGCGTTGATCGCAGCTCTGGTGGCGCTCGCTGCCTTGCCTCTTGGCTTGGTTTTGGCCTGGGTTCTTTTGCGTGTGGTGAACCTGGAAGCGTTTGGCTGGCGGCTCCCAATGGACGTGTTCCCAGTGCTGATCCTTCGTGTTTGGGGGCTGTGCATCGTCGCGGCCGTTTTCGCAGCGCTTCTTCCGGCACTGCGCCTTCTGCGCATCTCACCCGCAGCGCTTTTGGGGAGTTTTGGAAATGATCGCTAGGCTTTGCGCACTTCTATTGATGCTGAGCACTCCGGTGCTGGGTCAGGGTTTTGCGGGTTTGGGCACGGAGGCACAGGGGTTTGCCATCCCGGATCGGGCGCACCAAATGACCTTTCCGCAGGACCACGCGGCCCATCCCGATTTCAGGATCGAATGGTGGTACATAACCGCAAATCTTCAGGACGACACCGGTCGCCCATTGGGCATTCAATGGACCCTTTTCCGGTCTGCCCTTGCACCCAACACGGCCAAAGGTTGGAACAGCCCCCAAGTCTGGATGGCCCATGCAGCTGTCACCGGCGAAACATTCCATCTGGCAGGCGAGAAATTTTCCCGCGGCGGTATTGGGCAAGCCGGTGTGAGAGCAAAGCCGTTTGCGGCCTGGATCGACCAATGGCAGTTGCGCTCGCAAGAGCCAGACGCCAATTTCGACAAAATGCACCTGACGGCGGACACGTCTGAATTTGCATATGATCTGTACCTGACCACGCAGGCCCCATTGGTGTTTCATGGCGATGCGGGCTATTCGGTAAAGTCTAGCGCCGGACAGGCCAGCCATTATTACTCGCAGCCCAAATTTGCCGTGACCGGAACGCTTCACTTGCCCGACGGTCCGGTTGAGGTCACGGGAAATGCCTGGCTAGACCGCGAATGGTCCAGTCAGCCATTGGCGGCAGATCAGAAAGGCTGGGATTGGTTCTCGCTCAGCTTGGACAGCGGCGATCAGCTGATGGGCTTTGTGCTACGCGGCGCGAACGAAGACTACAGTTCAGGCACTTGGATTGCGGCAAATGGGGCTGTGACCTCGCTGGCCAATGGCGCATTTGACGCCATCCCCCAGCGGTTCGCAGAAACGGATAAAGGCTCTGTCCCCATTGTCTGGCGGGTAAAGGTGCCCGCATTTGCAGTCGATCTGCAGGTCGAGGTCCTGAACCCGAATGCATGGATGGACCTGTCGTTCACCTATTGGGAAGGGCCTGTCGGGGTCAGCGGCAGCCATACCGGGGTTGGGTACCTTGAGATGACCGGGCGCGATGACAGCGGGTCCTGAGCCGCCGTTCTAATGGGTGCCCCGCGGCACCAAATCGGCGCTGACCAGCACAACCTCGCCCGGTTTTGACGGGTCGGCGAGCCGCTCGTGCAAAAGTCGCATGATATGATCGACGATTTCAGTGCGTGGGTTGCGCACCGTGGTCAGATCAAAGCAAGGCCACCCCGCCATAGAGACATCGTCAAACCCCGTCACAGACAGGTCTTCCGGCACTCTGAGCTGCAAAGTTTTGCGCACAAAGGACAGGGCGCCGGTTGCCATCGCATCATTGGCGCACATCAGCGCATCAACATCATGATCCCGCAGAATGGTTTCGGCCGCGGCGAGACCGCCTTCATAGGTATAATCCGAATCACAGGATGCGACCAGCTCAAGCCCCGCTTGTTCAAGTGCGCGAATGACGCCTTTGCGGCGTTCACGGCGATAGCTCTCCTGTGTGACGACACCGGTCGGGCCATCGATCCACGCGAACCTGCGACGTCCCCGTTCAAGCAGCAAGCGTGTCAGCGCATAGGTGCCATCTGCATTGCGGCACGCCACAGAATCTGCGGTCTCCGAAGTAACGGTGACGCCTGAAATGATCAGTGGAATGTGGAGTTTCGCGCAGGCTTCCACAACGAATTTATCCATACTGCCACCGCGCAGGATCATAGCGTCGACCGGGAAACCCCAAAGCCCCTCGATCGAGGGCGCATTGGCAACTTTCTCTCCGCTGACGACAAGCGGCCACTTGCCCGCCGCAGTCAAACGACCGAGCAATTCCTCAACCAACTCGGCGTCGAAATGGGACTTCATGTTGCCTGTCAGGACGGCGACGATATTGGAACTTTCTGCCTGAAGACTGGCCGCGAACACATTGGGTCTGTACCCTAATTCCGCTGCCACCTGCAAAATCTGAGCCTTCTTTTTCTGGTCCAGATATGCACCTTGCGTGAATGCACGCGACACCGCCGAACGGGACACTCCAGCACGCTCTGCCACAGCCTGCGCCGTCACACGGCGTCGGGATTTGGCGGGGATATTTTCGCTCTCATCACTCACGCCCTATCTCTTTTCGAGAGGGCTAATTTTGTCAAGATTACAAAGAAACCGACACAGAACTGTCATGAAAAGCGCTTATGTGAACACGTGTGCAGAAAGTGCGTGACAAATACGAAAACTTCATGTGACTGTCTCTGCTGTGTCATGAGCAAATGCGAGAGCATTTCGCAATAAGACGCATGTTTGGGAGGCATAATCCAGATGTTGCGTGCGGCCACAACAATTTCGCCCGAAAGGGCGCTTGAAACCGGAGTTGAATATGACCATCGCCAACCTCACCACCACTGTGGCTGCTATCTCCCTGATGGCAGGCGCTGCTTTTGCTGAAACCGAAATCACCCTTTGGCACGCTATGGGCGGCCAGCTGGGTGAAACCGTCAACAAAATCGCCGAAGACTTCAACGCGTCCCAGGACGAATTCGCGCTGACCCCGGTTTACAAGGGTAACTACGAAGAAACCCTGACCGCAGGCATTGCGGCCTTCCGCGCGGGTGAACAGCCAGACATCATTCAGGTGTTCGATGCCGGTGCCGCGACCATCATGAGCGCAAAAGCTGCTGTTATTCCGGCACAAGACCTGCTGATCGACAACGGCATTGCGTTTGATGCAAACGACTACATCGCGGGCGTTCGCAACTTCTACGCTGACACCGAAGGCAAGATGATCGGCATGCCGTTCAACTCCTCCACCCCGATCATGTACTACAACGAGGACGCGCTGGCCAAAGCAGGCGTAACCCCTCCGAAAACTTGGGAAGAGTTCCAGTCCGTCACCGCTCCGGCGCTGAAGGAAGCGGGCTATAC
>SPLB01000049.1 GCA_004566265.1 Paracoccaceae bacterium
AAAATTCCAGATCCATCCGCAGGATTTGATCATTGCCACCGAGGCCCCGATTAATGATCTGGTTAAAGTAGCCAATATCGTTGGACGGATTGTCGGCCTTGCCGCAAATATCGACCGGCTCGCAGATTAGACCCTGTAAAGGAGCGGGAGGCGACTCCGTGGGGACACAAGGGAACAGACCGGTGGCTGCGGGGCAGTTGTGTGACATATTCCACATGCCATATCAGCCGCCACACAGCCATGGGCCGGCAACTGGACATGGCTGCTGTTGTGTGAAAAGAAGCCTGACACCAAATATTTGGAACACCGATGGCACTGACACGTAAGATATATGGCCGCGAGGAGCTATTGGCCGCGCGCCGCAAAAACCGCGCGCTGTTCTGGTTTGTGGGTCTCTTCAGCCTCTTTGTGAACCTGATGATGCTGACCGGGCCGCTCTATATGATGCAGGTCTATGACCGGGTGCTGGGCAGCCGTTCTGAGGCGACCCTGGTGGCGCTGTCACTGCTTGTCCTATTCCTTTACACCATGATGGGTATTCTAGATGCGGTGCGCGGCCAGGTGCTGCGCCGGGCTGCGGCCCGGTTCCAGTCAGATCTGGACGAGCGGGTTTTTGATGCCATGGTGCGTCGCTCGGCAGTGAAAAATGACCCCGTTGCCCAGACCGGGCTGAGCGATCTGGGAGCGGTGCAGCGTCTGATGGGCTCGCCGGTGCTGATGGCCGCCTTCGATCTGCCCTTTACCCCGGTATTTCTGGCTGGCATCGCCCTATTCCACCCCTATCTGGGGCTGCTGGCGCTTGGCGGTGGTCTGGTGCTGGTCGGGATTGCGGGGCTCAACCAGATCTGCAGCAAGGATCCGGTTCAGAAAGCCAATGCAATCTCCCACCAGGCGCAGCTACGGTCTGAGGAGATCCGTACTGAGGCGGAAATGATCCAGGCCATGGGCATGCGCAAGGCGGCCTTTACCCGCTGGAAGCAAATCCGGGATGACGCCCTGACCGCTGGTGTCAGCGCAGCCGATACCAGCGGTGGCTTCACCACGCTGACAAAATCGCTGCGGCTGTTTTTGCAATCGGCCATGCTGGGCATGGGCGCCTATCTGGTGCTGCAGAACGAGGTCACGGCCGGCGCGATCATCGCAGGCTCGATTCTCTTGGGCCGTGCCCTGGCTCCGATCGAACTGGGTCTGGGCCAATGGGCTAGCGTTCAGCGGGCCCGCAAGGGCTGGCAGAATCTCTGCGAGCTGCTGGAAAGCACCCCGCCAGAGGAGGATCGCACCGCCCTGCCCAAACCCCAAGCCAAACTGGATGTGCAGGCCCTGGCCGTTGTCGCCCCCGGGGAGACAACAATGCAGCTGCGCGGCGTGACATTCAAAGTTGTGCCCGGTCAGGCCGTGGGCGTGATCGGTCCCTCCGGGTCGGGCAAATCCACCCTGGCCAAGGCGCTGACCGGCGCCTGGCGGGCCGCAGCAGGCGCCATCCGTCTGGATGGGGCGGCGCTGAACCAATATGCACCCGATGTTCTAGGCCAGCACATTGGCTATCTGCCTCAGCGGGTGCAGCTGTTTGAGGGCACCATTGCACAGAACATCGCCCGCCTGTCCGACAACCCGGACCCCGAACAAGTGGTTGCCGCCGCCAAGAAGGCCGCTGCCCACGACATGATCGTGAAGCTGCCTGATGGCTATGACACCCATGTGCGGGCCAATGGCGGCCGTCTCTCCGGCGGCCAGATTCAGCGGATCGGCCTGGCACGGGCGCTGTATGGTAGCCCAGTCATTGTCATTCTGGATGAGCCGAACTCGAACCTCGACAATGAAGGATCGGTGGCGCTGAACCATGCGATCAAGCAGATGAAGGCCGAGGGCTGCTCGGTCCTGATCATGGCCCATCGCCCGGCCGCCATCCAGGAATGTGAAATGCTTCTGGTCATCGATCAGGGTGTGATGACGGCCTTTGGTCCCAAGGATCAGGTCCTGAAAGGGATGGTGGCCAACCATAAGGACATCACCAAAAACGCGGCCGCTGGTCACATGGGTCACATTGGCCAGCGACCCGTGCAGCCCGCCCAACGCCCTGCCCAGACGGCCCCAGCCCCGGCCGGAGTCGGCGGCCAAGCACAGGCCACACCAGCTACTCCTGCCGCACAAGCCTCTTCTAATCAGAAAGTCATCGGCCGGATTGCTAATGATCGAAGCGCCCAGAGCCAGCCGCAAACGCCGCATCAGACCGCACCGAGCGCAGAGGTCGGCACCACCGCAACCAAAAAGGCGGATTCATGAGCACTGAAAGCCTGAACCAGAAAAAGCGCGACAATTCATGGTCCGTGCGCGGCTCCATGATTATCGGCATGCTGGGTATGGCCATCCTGGTTGGCGGTTTCGGAGCCTGGGCCACTCTGTCCCAGATCGCCGGCGCCGTGGTGGCTTCGGGGAGTATCGAGGTTGATCGCGACCGGCAGGTCGTACAGCATATTGACGGCGGTATTGTTGCTGAAATTCTGGTGGATGAAGGCGATAGCGTCACCGCAGGTCAGGCCCTTTTGCGGCTGGACGACACCCGACTCAGCTCAGAACTAGTCATTACCGAAGGCCAGCTGTTTGAGCTGATGGCCCGTCGGGGCCGGCTGGAAGCCGAACGCGATGATCTGGATGGGATCACCTTTGACCCAGACCTGCTGAGCGCCGCCGCAGACCGCGCGGAAGTGGCCGAACTGATGACAGGCCAGGAACGTCTGTTTCTGGCCCGCCGGGACTCGGTCTCCAAAGAAGTTGAACAGATGGCCAAACGTGCGGGCCAGATCCGGCAGCAGATCATCGGCGTGCAGGCCCAGCAGGCCTCGCGGCGGGAACAGCTGGAGCTGATCTCCCAGGAGCTGGAAAATCAGCAGACCCTGCTGGATCGCGGGCTGGCACAGGCGTCAACCGTGTTGAATCTGCGCCGCACCGAAGCCGATCTGAAAGGCTCTCTGGGTGAGCTGATTGCCTCCGAGGCGCAGGCCGAGGGTCGCATCACCGAATTGGACATCGAAGCGCTGAAGCTGGAAAGCAACCGCCGCGAACAGGCGATCACGCGCCTACGGGATCTGCGCTATCGCGAACTGGAGCTGGCCGAGAAACGCCGCAGCCTCATCGAGCGGCTGAACCGCCTGGAAATCGGCGCACCGGTGTCGGGCATCGTCTATGGGCTGGAGGTACAGACCCCCCGGTCGGTCATCCGCCCCGCAGACCCCGTGCTCTATCTGGTGCCGCAGGACCGGCCGCTGGTGATCACCGCCCAGGTTGCCACCACCGACATCGACCAGATCTTTTTTGGCCAGACCGTCTCTCTGCGCCTGCCGGCGCTGGATCAGCGACAAACACCGGAACTGTTTGGCACCGTGTCGCTGGTGTCGGCCGACGCCTTTGAAGATCCGGCCACCGGAGCCGCGTTTTATCGGGCTGAAATTGAGCTGAACCCCGGGGAAACAGACCGCTTGCCCGAAGGCTCAGTACTGATCCCCGGCATGCCGGTGGAAAGTTATATCAAAACGGCCGACCGTAGCCCGCTGTCGTATCTGATACAGCCTTTGACAGATTATTTTGTCAAAGCCTTCCGCGAAAGCTGACGGAACGTCCACCAAACGACTTTGGAGGGCCCTCTGGCGGCCGATCACCAAGCAGGCCGCCATTGCCTCATCATCACCGAGCTTATCAGTCTCTAAACCACTGCCTTGCTTCAATTTCAGATCTGCACGGGATCTGCGGTGGTGACCAAGGCGTTGATCTGAGCAATATGCTCGGGCAGGCAGCGGGTCAGGAAATCATATTCCTGCACCACATGGGCCCGTGCCGCAGGCCCCAGATGGGCAAATTTTTCCGGCTGTGCCAACACCTCAGCCACCTGTGCCGCCAGTGCCGCCGGGTCAAAGAAATCCACCAGAAGACCGGTTTCGCCATGGGTGATCGCCTCGCGCACCGGGGCCACATCAGCGGCCACAACGGTGGCCTGCATTGCCATGGACTCCAGCAATGACCAACTGAGAACAAAAGGCATGGTCAGATAGATATGGCAGCGGCTGATCTGGATGATCTGGCACAGGGAATCATAAGGCACCCGCCCCAGGAAATGCACCCGGCTCCAGTCGACGCGTTCGCCCAGTTCGGCCTCCATCTCACCGCGCAGCCCACCGGGGTGTTCACTTTCGGCCCCATAGGAGGTCTCACTGCCACCAATCATCAGAATCCGTGCATTGGGCCGGACTCTCTGAATATCCGGAAGGGCGCGCATCATGATATGGAAACCGCGGGCGCGCTCCATGTTGCGGGCCACATAGGTGATCACTTCATCCTCACGGGTCAGCGAGCGGTCCAACCGCCCCAAGCGCAGTTCTGCCTTGGGATCTGGGCCCAGCTTGTCAGTGCGGATGCCATCATGGCAGACATACATCGTGTCATGATACAGTTTCGGGAAACGGTCCCGCTGCCAATAGGTGGGCACGTGGCCCCGGTCAACAACACCGAAGTTCAGGCAGGGCACCGCATTGCGACCACGGTTGAAATAAGGGGTCTGAGGATTGGGTGGGCGTTCTGGATCAAACCCCACCAGACCACCCGTCATATTATAGTAGTATTCAAAGAAACCGATGATCGGCACATCGGGCCATAGATCCTTGAAAAAAGACAGCTCACCCCAACCGGTATGACCCAGAATAATATCGGGGCGGAAGCCCGTGTCTTTCTCGTATTTCTGCATACCCCGCACCGCGCCATATCCGACTCCGGCCGCCGCTTCCCAATCCTTTGACAGACCAAAAGCGTCCTTCTTTGGCTCATGGAAAGGCTGATAGCTCAGGGTGGTGACCCCCGGCAGCCTTACATCCCGGCGCTGGGTCAGGAAAACAATCTCGTGGATAGGTTCCGCGGCGGCCGCGTTCTGAGCCGCCAGCCACTGGATCAGCTCCCGATACTGACCAGGCATGTTCTGATGCACAAACAAAAATTTCACGGCGCGTCTCCTTCCCCTGTTCAGCCCCGCCTGTATCATGCGTCAGGCAGACCTTCCAGATAGGCGCCATAGGCATTTTTGGCGAATTTTGCGGCCTGGGCCTTCAGCCTTGCCGCATCGATCCAGCCCTGTTCATAGGCAATCTCTTCGGGGCTGCCGGTCTGTAGACCCTGACGTTCTTGCAGGGTGCGCACAAAATTGCCTGCATCCAGCAGGGAGCCATGGGTGCCGGTATCCAGCCAGGCATACCCCCGGCCCATGGTTTCCACCTTGAGGCACCCCTCATTCAGATACATCTGCAACAGATCGGTGATTTCCAACTCGCCGCGCGCACTGGGCTGCACCTGTCGCGCCCGCTGAGGCGCGCTGCCATCCAGGAAATACAGGCCCGTCACCGCATAATTGGACGGCGGCGTGGCGGGTTTTTCAATGATTTCCTGCGCCGTGCCATCGTCGTTGAACGCCACCACGCCATAGCGCTCTGGATCTGCCACGTGATAGCCAAACACCGAGCCCCCCACCCTCTGCTGATCCGCGGCCGCCAGCAGTTTCGGCAGACCATGGCCAAAAAAGACATTGTCCCCCAGCACCAGCGCCGAAGGCGCCCCGTCCAGAAAGGCCTCAGCCAGGATAAATGCCTGTGCCAGACCATCGGGGCTGGATTGCACCACGTAGGTCAGCTCAATCCCCCACTGGCTGCCATCGCCCAGGAGGCGGCGGAACTGTTCCTGATCTTGCGGGGTGGTGATCACGCAGATCTCGCGGATACCCGCCAGCATCAGCACGGATAACGGATAATAGATCATTGGTTTGTCATAAAGCGGCAGCAGCTGTTTGGAGACCGCAATGGTGATCGGATAAAGCCGCGTGCCGGATCCACCGGCCAGAATGATGCCCTTACGTGCTGTCATGAGAGCTCTCCCAAATCCTTCAATATATCGCGCAAGCCTGCCCGCCAGTCCGGCTGCGAGATACCAAAAATATCCTCTAATGTGGTGCAACTCAGCCTAGAATTCAGAGGCCGCGCCGCCGGCGTGGGATAGGTTGAACTCGGAATATCTACCACCGCACAGGCCAGGCCTGCCTGTTCAAAAATCGCACGGGCAAAACCCGCCCAGCTGGTCTGCGGCGCACCCGCCATGTGATAGATGCCGGATTTGCCCGGATCCTGCGCCAGCTGCCGCGCCATGGCAATGCAGGCGGCGGCAATCGCGCGCGCGGGCGTTGGCGCGCCAATCTGATCGGCAACAATGGTCAGCCGCTCGCGCTCTTTACCGAGGCGCAGCATGGTTTTCACAAAATTATTGCCGTAGGCTGACACCACCCAGGAGGTCCGCAGGATGGCATAGGCCCCACCCACCGCACGCACCGCGTCTTCGCCCGCCAGTTTGGAGCGGCCATAGGCATTCAAGGGCGCGGTGGCATCCCCGGACTGCCAAGGGGCAGTACCGCTGCCGTCAAAGACATAATCGGTCGAGACTGTGACAAAGGGAACGCCCAAATCTTTACAGGCCTGCGCCATCTCGCCGGGGGCTTTGCCGTTGACCACCGTTGCCAGGGCTTCTTCCTCTTCCGCCTTGTCGACGCCCGTGTAGGCGGCGGCATTGATCACGGCACCCGGCCGCGCCTGCCGGATCGCTTCTGCACAGGCGTCAGGATCACTCAAATCCGCCCGCGCTCGGCCCAAACAGATAACGCACTCATGCGCCGCCAGTTCGCGCGCCAGCTGACCGGTCTCGCCAAACACCAGGATCGTCATGCCCACCCCTTCTTCTTTGTCACAAACACTCCCTGCCCACTGCCCGGCAGGCGGCTGTGCTGCCGGAAGGGGAGGCAGGCTATACACCCGGAAAGCCTCTTCACTTTCCTGTCCCCAGCCGCTTACCCACCCCGTCGCGGTCCTGCAGGGCGCGCCACCAAGCCTCGTTGTCGAGATACCACTGTACGGTTTTCTCCAGACCTTCCTCTACCGTGACGGACGGGCGCCAGCCCAGCTCCTCGCGCAGGCGGGTGGGATCGATCGCATAGCGCGCATCATGACCGGGGCGATCGGTGACAAAGGTGATCTGGTCACTGTAGGGTCTGCCGTCTGCGCGCGGGCGTTTGGCGTCCAGAATGACACAAAGCGTCTGCACCAGCTCCAGGTTAGACCGCTCATTCTCGCCGCCGATATTATAGCTGCGCCCCAGTGCCCCCTTTTGCACCACCAACAAGAGCGCCTCCGCGTGATCCTCCACATAGAGCCAGTCGCGCACATTGGAGCCGTCACCGTAGATCGGCAGCTCTTTGCCGGCCAGCGCATTGAGGATCACCACCGGGATCAGCTTTTCCGGAAAATGGAAAGGGCCGTAGTTATTGGAACAGTTGGTCAGCACCACCGGCAGCCCGTAGGTCTCGGCCCAGGCGCGGACCAGATGGTCGCTGGCGGCCTTCGACGCCGAATAAGGCGAGCGCGGATCATAGGATGTGTCTTCGGTGAACTGCACCGCGGGGTCGGCGGGCAGGCTGCCGTAGACCTCATCTGTTGAGATGTGGTGGAAACGGAAGGCATCCGGTTTGCCCGCCTGCATCCAATATTTGCGCGCCGCCTCCAGCATGTTAAATGTGCCGGTGATATTGGTCTCGATAAAGTCGCCAGGTCCGTCGATCGAACGGTCAACATGGCTTTCGGCCGCCAGATGCATCACTGAATCGGGTTTGTGACGCTCAAAAACAGTGTCTAATGCGGCGCGATCACGAATATCGACCTGTTCAAACACATAATCCGGGCTAACGGCCACGCTGGCCACGTTGTCAAGGCAGGCGGCATAGGTCAGCGCATCCAAATTGACCACCTGATGGCCGCGCGAGATGGCCAGCCGCACCACGGCGGAGCCGATAAAGCCGGCGCCGCCGGTCACAAGCAGTTTCATCCCTCAATCCTCCCGGATCTTAATCTTGCCACGTGAACGGGCTATCGATTTCAGCAAGCCGCAGGGCTGCCGCGTCTTTTTCAGACAGCACCGGCCTGCCCTCAAAGCCCCAGTCAATTCCGCAGCTGTCCCAGGCCACAGCACCATCGCAATCGGGCGCATAGTAATCGGTGCATTTATAAATCACCTCGGTATCCGGCACCCGGGTGATAAAGCCGTGCAGGAAGCCTTTGGGCACCAAGAGCTGCTTACCGTTTTCTGCACTCAGTTCGATACCGAACCACTGGCCATAGGTGGGCGAGCCCTTGCGAATGTCCACTGCTACATCAAACAGTGCGCCCTGGCCACAGCGCACCAGCTTGTCCTGGGCGGCGGGCGGCGCCTGGAAATGCAGCCCTCGCAGCGTGCCCACCGCTGCCGACATCGAGTGATTGTCCTGCACAAAATCCAGATCGATCCCCTGCTCTTGCAGCCGCCGTCGGTTCCAGCTTTCGCTGAAAAAACCGCGCGCATCTCCAAAACGGGCCGGTGTCAGCACCTTCAGCCCTGCCAGACCTGTCTCTTCTATCTGCATCGCTCTCGTACCCTGTTCCTCTCCGGCGCCTCTGACTTAGAATCTCCACCGTCGGAAATCCACCCTCTGCCCCCTCAGCGCTACCGTTTCGGTCACTCTCTGCGATCGGTAGAGAGATCTCCTGAATTTATTTGGTTTTCGGTATAGAGACTATGGCCATACGAGCAGTACTTTCCCCAGTGTTTTTGTCAGCCTGACCACTGTTGCTGCGGGGGATCTTCTAGGCCTGCCACTATTGACCTTGGCCATTGTCTATCCAGCCGCTGGCATGACCAGCTGTTCCCGGTGTTAATGGACCCTGGAGCAAAAGACCGCCTGCCAACCGTCCTCCTTCTAACACAAGCTCTCTATCCTAGGTGACATACCCCTGGCGGCACCAGCGTCCGTTCAGCCCTCCTCCGTCCGCTTCCTGACCCAGCCCAAAAAGGCCGCATCGGGTTTGCGCAGCTTCGGCGCGCCTGAGCGGGCCCACATCGCCCGCCAATCCGCTTCCAACGCATAGACATCTGAGCCCGGCATCAGGCGGCGGGCCTCTTCCCGGGTGGCCTCGCTCAGACTTGGCGGCGGCTGATCCACCACCGGGGTCTTTTGGGCAAAGCGAATAATGTCACCCGGTAGCTCTTCCATGGCATAATCCGGCAAGGGCTGCACCGCGATCATGTCGCGTACCATCTTGCGAAACACCCTGCGCGGCGACGCTGATCCGGATTTCTTCAGCAGCGTCTCCACCGAAATCTGCCAGCTGCCCTGGCGACCGCAATGTTTGCGCGCCAGCTCATAGATCCGCCGCTCCAGCGGTTTGCGCAGGGTGAAATACCCCCGACTCAGCGTCAGCACCGATTTCGACAACACCGCCCGGTACAACCAGTCCGACAGGGTGACCGCTACCGAGACCATCCGCCCGCCGCCCTTCCTGCCCGAGGGGGCTTTGCGGACGATTTCCCAGCTTTCGATCAGGCCAAACCCGGTGGTCACCTCCTGCCCGCCGGTGGCAATATTGGTGGTGATCCGCGTGCCCGCCAGACGCTCAAACGCTTCACGCAAACGGCGGTAAGCATCGCCCGAGGTTTCCCGGTTGGTCGCCACCAAGAGATCATGCGCCTTCAGATGCAGAACACGGCTCACCTGCCGACCTGCATTCAGCGCCGCCATCAGCTGGCTAATGCAGAAGATCAGAATGTCCTTGTCATGGATCGTCGCCAACCCTTTGACGCTGGGGGTGACAGTGATCTCAGCCCCATTGTGTTCGTAATTTAAAATCCGCAAATCCGGCCGGGTTGCCAGGGAAAACAGCGGGTGCTCCATCGACGCCAGATCGTTCTTGGGGATCGCGTCAAAGATATCGCACAGGAAATAATCCCCCTGCCCCTCCGGCGGATAGCTTGCCAAGGCCCCACCTGCCGCATCGGTCCCAATAGAAGTCATCTTGTAGATCAGTCCCGCCTGCCTGTTTTCTGCCAGTATCCACATCCTGAGTAGGCGTTTCTACCCGACTCATTTTTCGTGGTTTTGATTACGCTCACCCTAAAGTTATCCACATAGGCGCACAACCTCCCCCAGCCTTCTGACATCGTGGGTTCGGAATCACTCCATCGTGGGTTCAGAGTCATTTCATCGGGGTTTCAGAGTCACTTCAATGTCCAAAGCTGCCCTGAAAGCCAATAAAAAAAGGGCTTTGCTAAAGCGCATGTTCGCCTTTAACTTATAAATAACTAGAAATTAACAGCACAAAAAAAATACAACTGGATTCCGACCGGATCACATAGCACCTATCCTTTCCTACAACTGTTGGATTTTCTAAGAAAATTTAGGGTGCGATATCATAATGCTTTCATGTGATGTGTTTTGTGGTATATGTAAAAAAAAGCATCACATAGACGATATTTCCTTAAGGATCCAACAGATCGCAAACAGCGCTTTACCAGCGGTCAGCAAATTGGATAGCTGGAACCTATCGTTCCCCAATCAGCAAGAGGCGCAGGATGGCAAAAGATATCCACAAAACGGCAGGCCAGAAACCCAGCGCAGCCCTGCCCCCCTATTTCAATATTGACCCGGATACCGCATTGGCCGAATTAGACCAGCCAACCGATACCGCACACTTCTCGGCGATTGCCGATGCCTGCACCCGGGGGCGCGCTGATCTGGCCAGCCGGGGGCTGGATGCAGAAGGGGGCAAATCGCTGCGACTGTTTTCCACCTGGGAGATTACCCGCTATCTGATCCCAGTCGCCCAGGCCCATTTTCGCCGGGTGCTAAAACAGAACCCGGAG
>SPLB01000008.1 GCA_004566265.1 Paracoccaceae bacterium
CTGTCATCCCAAGGCCCTTAATCGCATCAAGGCAGGCTTGGACATGCAGTGTTTTAAATTCACGTTCAACATAGCGTTTAACGGGCATGGAACGCTTCTGCCTCACGGCGCCCGAACAACGCCACCGCCCGGATTAAGTCAGCGGAGGAAGCCTTAAGCGGGTGTTTCATCGGCCTCATACGCTTTGATAATTGCTGCCACCAGCGGGTGGCGCACCACATCAGAGGCGGTGAAATAGTTGAACGAAATCCCGTTGATCCCATCCAACAACCGTTCCGCGTCGCGCAGGCCCGATGTGACGCCGCGCGGCAGGTCAACCTGACTGCGATCACCTGTGATTACCATGCGTGACCCTTCGCCCAAACGTGTCAAGAACATCTTCATCTGCATGGTGGTTGCGTTCTGCGCCTCATCCAGAACGACAAAGGCATTCGACAGCGTGCGCCCGCGCATGAAGGCCAGCGGCGCGATCTCGATCGTTTTTTCTTCCTTCAGTTTCGCAAGCTGCTTTCCGGGTAGGAAATCATTGAGCGCGTCGTAAAGGGGCTGCATGTAAGGGTCAACTTTTTCTTCCTGTGTGCCGGGCAGGAAGCCGAGACGCTCGCCTGCTTCAACCGCAGGACGGCAAAGGATGATCTTGTCCACATGACCCTGAATGAACATCGACACGCCAACTGCCACGGCAAGATACGTCTTTCCGGTGCCAGCGGGGCCAATGCCAAAGGCCATCTCGTTTTCAAAGAGGTTTTTGACATAGGCCTTCTGTGCGTCGGTGCGCGGCTCAACCAGTTTCTTCCGGGTTTTGATTTCCACCGGACCGCCCGAAAACATCTCGAGCTGAGCATCTGCGCTTTCTTCTTCCTCGTCCGAGCGATCAAGGCGCAGCTCGCGGTCAATATCCGCTGCCTCAACCGTTTTGCCTGCCTCAAGGCGTTCGTAAAGCGTCTCCAGCAGGTTGGCCGTGCGTTCTGCCAATTCCTCGTCTTCGGCAATCACAATCAACTGATTGCCACGTTGAGGGATTTGCACACTGAGGCGGCTTTCAATCTCGGTGAGGTTCCGCCCATGCTCGCCACACAGGTCCATCAAAAGGCGATTGTCGGGAAATTCCAGAACCAATTCGCTCATTGACGGAACCCAGAGAAAACATCGGGAATCAAGGCACTTGTGACCAAGTGGATCTCCTGTTGTGTCGTTACGCCTCCAGTCTGCATGCGCAAGCGGACAGGTGCAAGCCGCAGCGCGGCATTTTCATGCAAACGCCACAAAAAACGGGCACTGCCAAGAGGAGCGCCCGCATTTTATCGATCCCGCTCGCTCCGCTCTTACAGCAGATCTGCGAAATTCGATCCCTTCTTGAACGGACCCACGGCCGTTTCACGCGGGAGGTCGCTATTGCAGACCGGCTTCCCATCCGGTGTGCGACGCAGATCCGCATAGCCTTCAACACCATCATCGATAATCCAATGTTCGCAACCTACCGGATCCACCCAAATGCCCGCCGTCATATTGGACAGGTCATTATTTCCACCATCAAAAATGTTCTGGTCAATGGTTTTGTTCTGCACCTCTGTACAGGCCGACACGGCCAGCATCAGCCCGAGCCCGGCGGTCATTTTGATCATGTTCATTCGCTCTCTCCTTGATCAGCGCAGGCAGTAGATTTCGACGCGACGATTCTCGGCCATATTTTGGGCCGAGGTGTTCGGTTTGCGCGGATCTCGTTCGCCGTAGGCGCGCACATCGGCCACACGCACACCGCTGACCGAGCGGGCGATCTTGGCCACCGCATTGGCGCGACGCTGCGACAGGGCGATATTATATTCATCAGACGCGCGGCTGTCGGTGTGCCCTGCAATCACATAAGCACGGGTGTTACCGCGGGTTTTTTCAAAGAACTCCACAATCCTCTGACGATGCGCGGAGTTGATGTAATGCTTGTCAGTCGCGAAAAACTGATCTGTCGGCATCATCCCGCAGAGTTGACCCTGACGGCAGACAGGCTTGCCATCGGGCATGACATGCGGTGTCATGTACCCTTCTGCACCGTCATCCATCACCCAATGTTCGCATCCGTCGGGATCAACCCAGATGGTTGGCGAATACCGTTCGCCACTAATGGTTCGTGTTTGCTGCGCTGCGGCGGGCATAACAAATGCTACCGTGGCCGAAACCGCAATAGCTAACAGCGCATTCTTCTTTTCGTTCAACACAGCAGGCATCCTCCGAACCCTGTTCCAACAATTGGGCCGCAGACCCATTCTTTAAGACCAGTAGTATTCCCAAATTAGACAATTATTGGTTCAAACAAGAGCAGTTTCACCCCTTTTTTGGTCTTTTCAATCCGCCTGTGTAAACATCACCAACATATTTTGGCCTTTGCGTTCAGATCGGAAACAACAATTCCCGCTCAGGATGTCCGGTTTTGTTGCGAACTGACACTGGTTGTCTCATCCTGATACGTCTAGTGATTGGGCCAGTTGCTCAGTCGCGGATCAATTCACCTGCCAGAGAATTCGCGCCCGATGAGACAATGCGCACGCGTGAAAGATCACCCACCACCCGGTCACAATCGGCTA
>SPLB01000269.1 GCA_004566265.1 Paracoccaceae bacterium
TGGCAAACCGCGACATTCTTGCCAGACAATTAAACCGCATGGGCCTACAAGTCACGTCGGCTGACACAGCGGCGCAAGCATTGGAGCTTATGAATGTCCAAATTGATGTTGTGATCACAGACCGAAATTTGCCCAATATGGATGGGCTTAAACTGGCACGCGCCCTGCGTCATAATTGGCGCGATGTTCCGATATTATTGCTGACCTCTGATCCCGCCGACCACAAGGACGCCTCTGTCGCAGAGATATTCAATGGCGTGCTGCAAAAACCGGTGCCGCGCGGTGGCATATTTTCGGCTCTCAGCGCCCTGCAGAACAGGAACCCGCCTTCGACCAGCATAGAAGCGTCTGAGACGAGACAGCCGGACGCTGCTTCGGCCACCCCTTCCGCGCAACACCTTGCACCGCTGACTTGCAATATGCGCCGGATGCGTGTCCTGGCAGCCGAAGACAACCGTACCAACCAGCTTGTGTTCCGCAAGATGGTCAAGGAACTGGACATTGATCTGAAATTTGCAGGCAATGGCTTAGAGGCCGTGGAGCTATACCAAAGTTTTCAGCCAGACCTCATCTTCATGGACATCTCTATGCCGAAAATGGACGGCAAAGAAGCCACGCAGGAAATTCGGCGGATTGAGGCTCAAACCGGGGCCCATGTGCAGATCGTGGCTCTGACCGCACACGCAATGGATGGCGATTCCGAAGGTATTCTCGCGTCAGGGCTGGACCACTATCTCACCAAACCTCTACGTAAAGCGCTGATCCACGAAAAGATCCGCACTTATCATCCAACCGACGCCGCCCCACTGGAAGCCGCTTTGGAGAAAGCTGTCTAAGGTTAACCTGCGCGCAAAAACACCGGTTTTTGTGGTTCTGACAGATCTGCACGATAAGAATAGCCGCCTGTGTCGAACTCCAAGACGCCAGCCGGATCCATCAGTCTTCGCTGGATAATGAAACGGGCCATCGCGCCCCGGGCACGCTTTGCGTGGAAACTCACGATCTTCGGCCCCCCCGGTTTGTCTTCCATAAAGACGGGGGTGATCACCTGCAGCTTTAGAGCTGTCAAATCAACTGCACCAAAATACTCCTGACTGGCGCAGTTTACCAAAACATCGCTTCCTATCTTTTCCGCTTGCGCGTTGAGAAACTCGGAAATCTGCGTACTCCAATATTCATAAAGGTTTTTTCCGCGTTGGTTTATCAAACGCGACCCCATTTCCAAACGATAGGGCTGGATTGCATCCAAGGGCCGCAAAACACCGTACAGCCCTGACAGAATGCGGAAATGATCTTGCGCCCAAGCCATTTCCTCGGAATCCAAAGACGCGGCTTCCAGCCCCTGATATGTATCACCCGCAAAGGCCAATGCAGCGGGGCGCAGATCCTCAACCTTGGGGTCATCGGCAAAATCACGGAAGCGGTCATAGTTCAACTTGGCCAAATCTTCGCTGATGTGCATCAGCTTCATCAGTTCAG
This sequence comes from Paracoccaceae bacterium, assembly GCA_004566265.1. Taxonomy (GTDB): domain Bacteria; phylum Pseudomonadota; class Alphaproteobacteria; order Rhodobacterales; family Rhodobacteraceae; genus Epibacterium. The sequence goes on from SPLB01000269.1 coordinate 1,480, forward strand.
CAACCGACAACTCACGCGCGACAGCTACAAGCGAAATGGCGTCTTCTTGAAACGCAGGGAAGGTCACATCCTGCGTCCGTTCGCTCCAATCGAGTTTTTTTGCTGGTGAAACAACAACCTGCATATTCTATCCCCTTTGGTCCTTGACGATGACCTAGCCTGCGCCGCGCAAGACGTCCAGAAACGCAGCAGAGAAACGTTCCGCGCGGCGCTCTCCCAATAGCCGGGCCAACCCGGCTTCGTCATCAGAGCGCAACCCTGAAACCTTGGCAAGCAGTGCCGCTGAACAGCTCAGCGGTTTGAGCGTTCCGCAAACTCCATATTGAAGCTGTCCCTGCACCTCCAGGAGTTGGTCGTAAAGCTCACCAACCCCGCGCGCTGCCAGTTTCCGCCGCGCTGGGTGAAGACCTGCGGTTTCGCCCGAAATCACACTGACAAAAGCAGCCCCGTACCGATCTAGCTTTTTTGCCCCCACGCCAGAAATGCGTGCCATCTCGTCCAAAGTCCGGGGGCGTTTCTCGGCCATCTCGATCAACGTGCGGTCCGGGAAAATGACGTAAGCCGGTACTTTCTGTGCCTCGGCGAGCGCCCGACGCTTGGCTTTCAACGCGGACAAAAGCGGGGCGTCCTCATCCGATACAAGCGCTTTCACAGCAGGGCGACGGCCCGCAGCCTTGACCGTGTCATTGCGCAGCATAATGCTGGCTTCCCCCTTCAGAATCGGCAAAGCACATTCGGTCATGCGCAGCGCGCCGTGCCGTTCTGGATCCGGACGCACAAGATCGCGCCCCATCATCTGCCGGAACACCGCCTGCCACTCTGATTTTGAATGTTCCTGACCACATCCAAAGACCGACAGATCATCATGACGGCGTGCCCGCACCCGTTCGGTTGTATTGCCAAGCAGAACGTCGATCAAGTGACCCGAGCCAAATGTCTCTTCCGTGCGGAGAATGGCTGAAAGCGCTTTGCGGACCGATGTCGTAGCATCAAAGGTCGCGGGCGGCGTATCGCACAGATCACAATTGCCGCAGGGTGCCGTCTCTTCTCCAAAATAAGTCAACAGACTCTGGCGGCGGCAGGTCATCGCCTCAGCCAAACCCAGAAGAGCATTGAGACGCGCGTGATCCGCTGCGCGCCGTTCGAGCGGTGCCAGACCTTCATCGATTTGGTTGCGACGCAGGCGAATGTCTTCGGGCCCGAACAGCGTCAGGGTTTCGGCAGGCGCGCCATCGCGACCCGCGCGGCCGATTTCCTGATAATAGGCCTCGATCGACTTGGACAGATCGGCGTGAGCAACCCAGCGAATATCGGGCTTATCAATGCCCATGCCAAAAGCGACAGTTGCCACCACGATCAAACCATCCTCGCGAGCAAAGCGGGTTTCGACATCGCGGCGGTCCTCGGCGTCCATACCACCATGATAAAAACAAGCTGTGTGACCCGCAGCGTTCAACGCATTTGCAATGTCTTCGGTCTTGGCCCGTGTGCCACAATAGACAATGCCGGACTGCCCCGGACGGGCCGCGGCAAAATCAAGGATCTGGCGGCGGGGGCTGTCTTTCGTCGCAAAGGCCAGGTGGATGTTCGGGCGATCGAAGCCCTGCAGAAAGGCACGCGGGGCTTCGCCGTCGAACAGTTTCTGGACAATCTCCTCCTGCGTTTCCTTGTCCGCAGTGGCGGTAAACGCCGCAAGCGGTACATCCAGTGCGCGGCGCAGCTCTCCTATTCGCAGATAATCGGGTCGAAAATCATGACCCCACTGGCTGACGCAATGGGCCTCGTCTACAGCAATCAAACGGACGCCAA
>SPLB01000270.1 GCA_004566265.1 Paracoccaceae bacterium
CACATTGACGCCGGGCACGTCTGTTTGGAGTGCAATCCGGCTTTGTCGCGTCGCGCGGTTATGCCGATGTCTGCGTTTCTGGTCTACTGCCCCCTTAAGCCAGCCAATCGCGGGCGATCACTGCCGTGCCCTGCGGGACCGGTCGTCAATCCAAGTCGGTATATAGATCGTTAAGATGTCTCTGATAACCTGAAATCGATTTCCGGAAAACACGGACGTTTTAGGGAAAGGGCAGAAAGCCATGACTGCGTTTGATTACAACACAGCCAACTATATCCGTATTGACCCGATAGAGCAGTCATCTTTTGGCTTGCGGACGCACCTACCAATGGCCGGACCACTGAGCCTGCCGTCATTTTGGTCCCCCCGAACACTTCTTCTACGGCTCTTTGGGGGCTGTATGGTTGTGGCCTCCACAGCGCTGTGGTTGGTGCACAGTGCCGGTGAGGACCCAAAGGTGGTCCTAATCCGCATTGGCGCCACTGTTGTGCTAATGCTGTTGGGGGTAATGGTGATGCTGATCAACAATCCCGCAGTCCAGCCGGAAGTGGAATTTGATGCGACAGCAAAAGAACTGCGCCTTTTGGAAAGGGTGCGTCGCAACAGCAAAGTGGTGTCGCGCTACCCCTTTGACAGCCTCGCCGGGGTGCAGTTCAGATCTGGTGCTTTGACCGTTTTTGATCTGCAAGGCAATGCGGTCGTTGACGTTCCGCTCCCAGATGCACACAGCCGTCGTATGGTCCAAACACAGATCGCGGGTCATCTGGCACATCTGGCATAATCCTCACGGCGCAGAACCTCTCGAAAATGCCCAATCACGCACAATGCCGCCGCAGAAGGATGCGCCGTCGGGTTGGATCCCTGCCTTGAGGCTTTTTGTGTGCAAAGTTCCGTGGGAAAAGTGATCTGGGTTACAGAACGATTTTGCACTTTGCAGTGTTTGTAATTTCACAGACGCTGTTGGCAAATGTGGAATGGCTTTGCGCCGCCCGTTCGCCCACATTCTGGTCACATGAACGTCCAACGGAGCAGAGTTCCATGAAAAACCTTATTCTTACCGCCGCGCTGATCGGCGCAACCGCAACCACCGCATCCGCAGCCGCCGAAAAATATGTGCTGGATGCAAGCCACTCTCAGGTCGTCTTCAGCTATGACCACCTTGGGTTTTCCACCACCCGCGGCATGTTCTCTGGCTTTGAAGGCGAGATCATGTTCGACCAGGCCAACCCGGCTGGCTCTTCGGTCAATGTGTCCATGCCCGTGATGAGCATGTTCACCGGCTGGGAAGCCCGCGAAGGCCACTTTATGTCCGAAGACTTCTTTGGTGCAACCGACGCGGATCTGGTGACCTTCACCTCCACCGGCATTGAAGTGACAGGCGAAACCACCGCCAAAATCACCGGCGACCTGACCATGAACGACGTGACCAAATCCGTTGTTCTGGATGCGATTCTGAACAAGGTCGACACCCATCCGATGGCGAAAAAGCCTTGGGCTGGTTTTGACGCCACCACCACTCTGGTGCGTAGCGACTTCAACCTCGGCCAGTTTGCGCCGTTTGTATCCGACGAAGTCGAGGTGAGCATCTCCATCGAGGCAATGAAAGCCGAGTAAGCAGCCCGTCTGTTTTGCAGTCCTCGCTGCATTCACCGCGCATGCCGCCGCCGTAACCTCGGTGGCGGTTTTGCATTTTGGGCTTTGGGTTTTCCTTGACAGAACCGCCATTTCGAGACGAGGTGCGGGGGCTGTCATTTCGGAACACTGCTTTGCTCTCTTTTCCTCGTCTTCGTCTTGTGGCGGATCACCTGATCCTGTGTTGCGGTGTGGCGCTGATGTGCGGCCCAGTCGTTTTTGTGCTGTGGCAACTGGGTGCGGGGCTGTCAGCGGCGCGAGTTGGTCAGATTTTTTTGGATCTCTGGCGCGACGGCCTGGGCTCGGTGGGCATCAGCGGCGCGGCTATGATGGGCAACTCCCTTGCGTTGGCGCTGGGTGTTGCGGTGGTCAAACTGTGTCTTGCGCTGCCTGCGGCTTATGCGCTTGTCTGGTTCCGCCTGCCAGCGCCGCGGCTGATCTATGGCGTCATCCTGATTGCGATGTTCTTCCCGGTGGAAACTCGCGTGCTGCCAACCTTTCTGGTCACGGCAAAGCTTGGACTTTTGAACAGCTACACGGGCATGATCCTGCCGGTTGCAGCCAGTGGCCTTGGGGTTCTGGTCTTCACCCAGTTTCTGAAACAGCTGCCAGCCTCGCTTATTGAGGCCGCACGGATAGATGGGGCAGGGCCCTTGCGTATTCTGTGGGACATAATTGTTCCGATGAGCGCGCCCATGGCCGCGTCCCTGTTTACGGTGTTGTTTGTTTTGGGCTGGAACCAATACCTCTGGCCGCTCATGGTCACCACCACAAGCGTCGATCACGATACGCTGGTACGGGGCATTTCCTATGCGGGGGCGGGCAGCCGGGCCGGTCTTGCGCTGGCCCTGTTGGCCATGCTGCCGCCGGTCGCGGTTCTGATCTGTGCGCAGCGCTGGATGCTGCGTGGGTTGACGGTCGGGATCCACTGATCCCGACCGCCCTGTTTTTTCAAAGGATCTGTTCGGCGCTTATTCGGTCTTGCGGGCCTCAACATCCACCTGGATCGACACCGCATAGGCCAGCGACGCTTCGTCTTCGGTGCCAAGGCCAACGTCGTATTCCATCCGGTTGACCTCGATTGCGCCAGACATGCGCGCTGTATCGCCCTCAAGGTCTAGCGTGAAGGGCAGGGTCAGAGGCACAGATTGGTCACGAATGGTCAGCGTGCCGCGTGCCTCATACCCGTCATCCAGTTTGAAAATCTCGGCCTGAAACATCGCTGTTGGCCAGATTTCTGCATTAAAGTAATCCGCGCCCATGGCCTGCCCGGAAACCGATCCAAGCTGCAACGAGGGAATGGAAATGGTCACGTCCACATCGCCTGCCGGGCCGGGGCTGGAAGGGTCTACGAAATTGATGGCGGCTGACCAGTCGGTAAATTGCCCGGACACATCCGCACCCATCTGCACCACGGTAATGCTCAGCGTTCCGGTCTCGACCGTCCAACCAGAGGCTTTCGGGGACTGGGCAATGGGGGCCGCGTGGTTCTTTGCGGCATCGTCGATCAGAAACAGACCGCTGGCCCCGAACAGAACCATCACCCAGAGTGCAAAGGCGCTGAAAAAGGGGACGGCCGAATGGCGCTGTGCAGGCGGCTCCGGCAGAGTGCGACTGCCCGGCAGCATCCGCATCAAAGTGCTGTCGCGGTCAATCACATGGTGCTTCAGCGCACCGCCCACATGGGCCAGAATGGTCAATCCCAGCAGGATCATCGCGTAAAAATGCACATAGCTGAACAGATGCGAGAGGTGTTCTGATTTCGGCACAAGCGGCAGATTTTGCCCCAAAGGCCACCAAATCGGTGCAAAGCCTTCGGAGGCTGCATGGTGGATCCAGCCCGACAGCGGCACAATCAGCATCGCGCCATAAAGAACCCAATGTGCGGTTTCTGCCGCCCAGGCCTCGAGCTTGCGGTCGGGATGCAAAAGCCCGGGCTTTTCCTGGCTTAACGCCCAGAGGATCCGCAACAGCGCGGTGAAAAAGGCCGCCACACCGATGGTCTTGTGTAGCGAAAACAGAAAAACTGCGCGGTTCAGCACCGACTGAGAGCCGTCAAAATCTGCGCTTTGGATGTATTGTGCGGTTTCCTGGGCAAAATATCCAACCGGGAAGGCGGTTAGAATAAGAAGCGCGGTGAGCCAGTGAAAGCCTTTGGTGATCGCGCCATAGGCGGTTTGTGAATTGGTGATCGGGCCATTGGCAGTTTGTGTATTGGAGAGCGCCATGATGTCATGTCCTTGCGGCTTTGAGGGAGGCATTGAGCCTTGAACGATGCGTCTCTTTCTACCGTTGCCAGAAAGCCCAGAACTGCAATCTAATTCACATGAATCGCAGATCACAGGTTTTGTGCATTTCCGCACATTTTTCGCCTGCGCGACTGGAACGTGCTGCATGTCCTTGAAGAGCGCCGAAGCCCGGTCTAATGACATCGAGTGCGTGCTGACCGCGCATCGCGCGTCATAAGGGTGGTAAACAGCCCCCTAAATTGTCTAAGTACGTCCAAACGACCTGAAAAGACGAGGACATCCATGTCGATCGCATTTGTGTTTCCGGGCCAGGGTGCCCAGACCATTGGAATGGGCAAGGCGCTTGCAGAGAGCTACCCCGCTGCCAAAGCTGTTTTTGACGAGGTAGACGACGCGCTGGATGAGAAGCTGTCCAGCCTCATCTGGGAAGGTGAGATTGAGACCCTCACTCTGACCCAGAACGCCCAGCCTGCGCTGATGGCGACCTCTATGGCGGCGATGGCTGCGCTCGCGGTCGAAGGCATACCCATTGACAAAGCCGCCTTTGTGGCCGGTCACTCGCTGGGCGAATATTCCGCGCTTGCGGCTTCTGGCGCGCTGTCCATTGCCGATACCGCACGCCTGCTGCGCACCCGTGGTCAAGCCATGCAGTCCGCCGTCCCGGTTGGCGTAGGCGCCATGGCGGCGCTGCTGGGGCTCGACTTTGCTGCCGTTCAGGAGGTCGCGGCCGAAGCCGCAGCCGACGGCGAAGTGGTTCAGGCCGCAAATGACAATGATCCGACCCAAGTGGTGGTCTCTGGCCACAAGGCCGCCGTGGAACGCGCCGCTGAGATTGCCAAGGCGAAAGGCGCCAAACGCGCGGTGATGCTGCCCGTGTCTGCGCCCTTCCACTGCGCCCTGATGCAGCCCGCCGCCGATGTGATGACCGAAGCATTGGCCGCGGTTGAGATCAAAGCGCCTGCCGTGCCGCTGATTGCCAATGTGCGCGCTGACGCGGTGACCGACCCTGCGATTATTCGGGAACTACTGGTTGAACAGGTCACCGGCTCCGTGCGCTGGCGCGAAAGCGTCGCTGTGATGGCTGAGAAAGGCGTGACCGAGTTCTGGGAAATCGGCGCTGGCAAGGCGCTCTCGGGCATGATCCGCAAAATTGACCGCTCGCTGGCTTCGCGCCAGGTGGGCACCGACGCGGATGTCAAAGCCGCGATAGACGCATAAACAATAGGACACTCATCATGTTTGATCTGACAGGTAAGACCGCGCTGATTACCGGCGCATCCGGTGGCATCGGCGGCGACATTGCGCGCGCGCTCCACGCAGCGGGGGCGACTGTTTCGCTGTCCGGCACCCGGCCCGACCCGCTGCACGCACTGGCAGC
>SPLB01000050.1 GCA_004566265.1 Paracoccaceae bacterium
AACGATGCGTTTGCTAATCCGCCGCAAGGGCTGGTTCCTTGGTCAGTTCGATGTCGAGGAGAGTCAGCACAGGGTGCCCGCACAAAACACTGAGCCGCCTGGCTCACGACAGGCTGTCCAGCGGACCGCGGTTGGTCAACAAGGTGATGACCATATCTGCGCCTTTCACTGAGAAACAAGAACCCCTTCGGTTACATCATCGTGGTCGCCAAGAAACCGCAGGCGATCGCCTGTGCGCTCCACATCGTAACAGACCCAAACGTCCGACGGTGGCCAGACCGAACAATAACGACTGTGCCGAACGCCCCAGCCGCCAAAACTCGGCTCACCGTAGATGTATTCTGTAAAGCCCGTTTCTGAAAATCGCTGGATAGCGCCATTTGTGTATTCGACGCGTTTGCCGGTCAGCGCCGCCTCAATCCCCGGGCCATCCAACCGCTGCCAATCGCTGGCCTGCGCGGAAATCGCACTGCACATAAAAAGAAAGCGCGCAAAAAGGCGCATTGTCAAATTCCTCCAAAAGCTGTCTCTTGCCCCTTATCCGCATAACCTCTAAGACGCCGGGCATCTGCTGCACAATCACTTAGAGGTGAGTTCGCCCATGATCCCCCGCTATTCCCGTCCCGATATGGTTGCCATCTGGTCCCCCGAAACCAAATTCCGCATCTGGTACGAGATCGAGGCACACGCCTGCGATGCGCAAGCTGATCTAGGCGTGATCCCGCGCGAGAACGCGGACGCAGTATGGAAAGCCAAGGACACTGAGTTCGACGTCGCCCGCATTGACGAAATTGAGGCGGTCACCAAGCACGATGTTATTGCGTTCCTGACGCACCTTGCGGAACATGTGGGGGCTGAGGAAGCGCGCTTCGTGCACCAAGGTATGACTTCCTCGGATGTTCTGGACACCTGCCTGAATGTCCAGCTGGTTCGCTCTGCCGACATCCTGATCAAAGATATGGAAGGCCTGCTGGCAGCGCTGAAAAATCGCGCGATTGAACATAAAGACACTGTGCGTGTTGGCCGCTCTCACGGCATCCACGCGGAACCCACCACCATGGGTCTGACATTTGCCCGTTTCTACGCAGAAATGGACCGCAACCTTGCCCGCTTGAAACTGGCCCGTGAAGAGATTGCAACCGGCGCGATTTCCGGTGCGGTTGGCACATTTGCCAATATCGACCCTGCGGTCGAAGCCCACGTCTGCGACAAACTGGGCCTGATCCCAGAGCCGATCTCCACTCAGGTGATCCCGCGCGACCGTCACGCGATGTTCTTTGCGGTTCTTGGTGTGATTGCATCCTCCATTGAAAACGTTGCAATTGAGATCCGCCATATGCAGCGCACCGAAGTTCTAGAAGGCGCAGAATTCTTCTCCTTGGGCCAAAAGGGTTCTTCCGCGATGCCGCATAAGAAAAACCCTGTTCTGACCGAGAACCTGACCGGTTTGGCCCGTCTGGTGCGTTCTGCTGTGATCCCGGCAATGGAAAACGTCGCCCTGTGGCACGAACGAGATATCTCGCATTCTTCGGTTGAGCGCGCGATTGGCCCAGATGCGTGTGTCACACTTGATTTCGCACTGGCACGTCTCACCGGTGTGATCGACAAGATGCTGGTTTTCCCGGAAAACATGCTCGACAATATGAACAAGTTTCCCGGTCTGGTGATGTCTCAGCGCGTGCTGCTGGCCTTAACCCAAGCGGGTGTCAGCCGCGAAGACGCCTATGTTATGGTGCAGCGCAACGCGTTGAAAGTTTGGGAATTCCGCACCGATTTCCGCGAAGAACTGCTGGCCGACGACGATGTGGTCCAGGCACTGGGTGTCGATGGCATCAACGAAAAATTCGACATGGGCTACCACACCAAACATGTGGACACGATCTTCAAACGCGTGTTCGGCGCCTAAACCGGATCACTTGCTGGAACAACGAGAGCCTGCTGCATTTGTAGCAGGCTTTTTTGACATCACGCAGCTGTGATGATCGGACGTCCTGACGTGCGCTGTTTTCAAGATAAAACCCAGTCTAGCGTCAATTTTGGAGATCAAAACCCATGCGTTTTTCGGCCTTTGCCCTTGCTCTGCCTGCGCTGACCTTAGCCGTCCCTCTCTCTGCTGCTGGCAGTGACACCTCCACCCCACCAAATCCATCAACGGACACCAAAAAATGTTCTAGCAAGCGAGTTTTTGACAAAGAACTCGGCAAATGTGTGAAGCCCGAGAAGTCTTCGATGACTGGTGACCAGCTTCTTCAGACCGCCCGTGAACTGGCGTATCTGGACCGATTTGACGACGCCCAGGCCGTGCTGGCCGCACACCCAGATCAAACGAACGATCACGTTCTGACGTATTGGGGCTTCACCAACCGCAAGCTCGGTCGCGCGGAACTTGCAAACCAATTCTATGCGCAGGCCATTTCCCAAAATCCGAATAATCTCCTTGCACGCAGTTACAGAGCACAAGGTTTTGTTTCTGAGGGGAAATATGTCGAGGCCTTGCAAGAATGGAAAGAAATCCGCGCCCGCGGCGGCGCAGGCACTTGGGCCGAGGTGTCTTTGCGACAGGCAATCGAAACAGGCCAGACAATTAACTACTAACTTCAGTCTTTCTTTACGGCTGCTGTCCTAATCTGAACTCTGATCAGAAAGAGAATCTTTTTGGGAGAAGGTTCAAGAATGGAACAAGCTACAGCACTGGCCCTACCCATGGGAGGGCCCGAAATTGGGGACCTTCCGGATCTGGCGCCGACCCCTTCTGGACTTCCTGCTTCTTTTGGTGGCAGCACGCGGCTGTCCGGCAGAGCAAAGGCCGCAATCGTGGTAAGGCTGCTTCTAAACGACGGTGTAGAAATCCCTTTGGATTCGCTGCCCGAAGACCTACAGCTCGAACTTACCAAACAAATGGGCGAAATGCGCCTGGTTGACCGCCAAACGCTGAATGCTGTGGCGGAGGAATTTGCAAGCCAGCTTGACAATGTGGGACTGTCTTTTCCAGACGGCTTGGCCGGCGCTTTGCACGCGATGAAAGGAAAAATTTCTCGCCATACCTATTCGCGTTTGCGTCGTGAAGCTGGGGTGCGCCAGTTCGGAGACCCTTGGGACCGCCTTCGCAAACTGGACGCCGAGGAGCTTGCCCAGATCGCCATGGCAGAAAGCACCGAAGTCGCCGCTGTTATGTTGTCAAAACTCGAAACTGGCAAGGCGGCCTTGATGTTGCAATCCCTGCCCGGCCCCGTCGCGCGCCGCATTACATATGCGGTTAGCCATACTAGAAATGTCAGCCCTGAAACGGTCGACAAGATTGGCACCGCGCTGGCCGCCCAGGTCGAAGCACGTCCCGACATTGCCTTTGACGAAACGCCGGGACAACGCCTTGGCTCGATCCTGACCGAGTCCCAGTCGGCAAAACGCGAAGAGGTGCTGAGCGCGCTAGGCGAGGAAGACGAAGAATTCGCTGCAGATGTTCGCAAGTCTGTCTTCACCTATGGCCTGATTGCCAAGCGGGTCGACAAGATGGATGTCCAAAAAGTGATACGGGCAGTTACACCGCAGGATCTGACCGTCGCCATCGCTTACGCGAGCGAAGAAGAAGACGTTGCCACCAGCGAATTCCTGCTCGCCAATATGGCGGGGCGCATGGCGGCGAACCTGCGCGAAGAAGCAAATGAACTGGGCAAGGTGAAAAAGGCCACGGGTGAAGCCGCCATTGCAATGATCGTTTCCATGCTGCGGGACCTTGTGAACAACGGCGATATTGAACTTAAATCGGAAGACGAGGAAGGAGACACCTAGGCGAATGCCTGCCCTAGGTGCGGTTTGAACGGAACGCCGTTGTCGGGCGGCATCTCTCTGGCGTAAGAACATAATTTTTCGGCTCTGGTTTCTTGTATACGGCCACGCTTATGCTTAATGTGCAGCCTCTAAATTGGCTGAAATCGATGTGCGTTGATCACGACATCATGCCTGACTGACGCAAAAAACCAGGCCGTCCCAATGCCCAAAAATTCCGCCCAGTTAACCCGCAATGAAAAGGCCCGCTATTTTGTTGAAAATCTAGTCTTACGCGGCATCATCGGCGGCATGGGAATTTTGCCTTACACATGGCGCGTGCCGATGATGGGGCGCGTGATGCGTTTTGTGGCACCGATAGCGGGTTATGATAAACGGATACGTGAGAACCTTGCGCTGACCTCGCCGCAGCTTGGCAAAGACGAGGTGGACCATATTGTCACAGATGTCTGCGACAATGTCGGTCGCACGATAAGCGAACTCTATGCCGGTGCAGCCTTTCGTGCGCGCGCTCGGGACGCGCAAATCACGGGCGACGGGCTTGCGGCATTCGAGACTGCACGTGCGGAGGGGCGCCCGGTGGTCCTCGTTACGGCACATTTTGGCAATTATGACGCCGCACGATCAAAACTGGCTCAGATGGGGCACCCCATGGGATCGCTTTATCGGCGCATGGCCAATCCCTATTTCAATGCACATTATGTGAAGGCCATTGAAGCGACCGGTAAGCCAATGTTCGAACAGGGAAAACGCGGAATGGTGGAGCTGGTACGCCACCTTAAGAAAGGCGGAATTATCGCAATTGTTGCGGATGTTCACACCTTTCACGGGATGGAGCTGCCATTCTTTGGGCAGGCGGCCGAAACCTCTTTGGTGCCAGCAGAGTTGGCTCTCAAGTACAATGCGGCCTTCATTCCCGTTTATGGCATCCGCAAGGAAAACGGGATCGATTTTGAGGTTCGCTTGAACCGTGAAGTTCCGGCTTCAGACGCAGAAACCATGACCCGCGCGGTGCTACAGGATCTGGAAGATATAGCGCGCGATCACATGGGCCAATGGTTCTGGATCCATCGCCGCTGGAAGGCGGCACAACGCAAAGTCGATGAACTCTGATAAACAGCGCTCAGGCAACTGCATCACCTTGCCGCCAACGTCCTGCACCAGCGCAGCATCTTGCACAACTCGTCAACAGGATCCAACGCCAGTGACGAGGCAAGGCGCACATCGCATCGGATCAGAGGCACTGTATTTGTAACAACCTCGGCACAGCTTAGAGCGTTTCCATTTCATGTTGGTGCACAGCCTTCATTTTTGAGG
>SPLB01000271.1 GCA_004566265.1 Paracoccaceae bacterium
GTGGTAGCTGGCGGCGGGGTCAAGGGGAAAACCGGGTGATTTTCGTTTGAGTGCTCCTGAGCTATGTGAAAGCGCTCGTGTCTCTTGGCTTTCTCAGTGATATGGGTCATGTGAGGCCTTTGAAAGAAAACGGCAGGCGTTGCATAACTTGTCGTGGCACGACCTGAGACAGGACAATGAAATGGCACAGCGTTTCAATTTTGAACTGAAAGCAACCGACGGTAAGGCGCGCACCGGCGCAATCACGACGCCGCGCGGCGAAATTCGCACGCCTGCCTTTATGCCTGTAGGCACTGCCGCAACGGTGAAGGCCATGATGCCGGAAAGCGTGCGTGCGACCGGTGCCGATATCTTGCTGGGTAACACCTACCACCTGATGCTACGCCCCACTGCAGAACGCATCAACAGGCTGGGTGGCTTACATGAGTTCATGAACTGGGAACGCCCGATCCTGACGGATTCTGGCGGGTTCCAGGTGATGAGCCTTGCGGGGCTGCGCAAGCTGACTGAGAAAGGCGTGACGTTCAAATCCCACATAGATGGCTCCAAACACGAGCTGACGCCGGAACGTTCGATGGAGATCCAGCGCCTGCTGGGCTCGGACATTGTGATGTGTTTTGACGAATGCCCGGCGCTGCCTGCGGACCGCGACCGCATTGCTGAAAGCATGCGCCTGTCGATGCGCTGGGCAGAGCGCTCCAAAGAGGCCTTTGGCGACCGTCCGGGCCATGCGCTGTTTGGCATTCAGCAGGGTGGTCTGGAGCAGGATTTCCGCCAAGAAAGCGCAGCGGCGTTGAAAAACATTGGCTTTGATGGCTATGCGGTTGGTGGTCTTGCCGTGGGCGAGGGGCAAGAGGCAATGTTTGGCTGTCTGGAGTACGCGCCCGATATGCTGCCAGTGGACAAGCCACGCTATCTGATGGGAGTGGGCAAGCCCGATGATATCGTCGGTGCTGTCAAACGCGGCATCGACATGATGGACTGCGTGCTGCCGTCGCGGTCGGGTCGCACGGGACAGGCCTTTACGCGCTATGGGGTGGTGAACATCAAAAACGCCCGCCACGCCGATGATCCGCGCCCTTTGGACGCGACATGCACGTGCCCCGCGTGTCAGAATTACTCCCGGGCTTATCTGCACCATGTGTTCCGCTCGAACGAGATGATCTCGGGTATGCTGTTGACCTGGCACAATCTCCATTATTTTCAGACCATTATGCAGGAAATGCGCGATGCGATTGCAGCGGGCACCTTTGAGGCTTGGGAAAAGAAATTCCACGAGGACCGCGCCCGCGGGGATATCGAGCCTTTATGAGCCGCACCACCTGATTGGGCGCCAATCACATTTAAAAAAGGTGGCATTCGGTTGCTTTTTTTGCATCTCCTGAGTTGAAAAACACGCCCAGCCCTGCTCGCGCGCGGCCGTCTTTCGAGATCTTGATATTGCGCCAGTCCATCGCGCACAACAGGAGGACGTGGTTGAGGTTGTCCGCAAATGATCTGCTCTGTTTTGCCGAACAAATTATCGAACTTTAGAGGTGCGTTTACCCGTTTCGCCCAAAAAATCACAAAACACGAATTTTTTTCTCAGGAGACGCAATACTATGCGCGAAGTTGCTCTGCCGGAAAGGTTGGCCCCAATTTGTTTACGGCATTTCGCCGGCCTGAACACACTCGGGCCACCCTTGAGGCACTATTGAAATCACCACTCGCGGAACACAGCACTGTTTATGCCTTTTTGGACGGGCCAAAGACCGAGGGAGACGTCAGCGCAGTTGCGGAAACCCGGGCTGTGTTGGAAGCGACCAAAGGATTCAAGGATTTGCAGGTTTCAGTGTCCGAAACCAATCGCGGTTTGGCGAGCTCAATCACATCGAGTGTTAGCCAGGTGGTTGACGATGCGGGGCGGGTCATCATGATTGAGGATGACATCGTCACCTCACCTGCGTTCCTGCATTACATGAATAAGTCCCTCTCATTTTACGAGCACTCCTCGCATATTTGGCATGTGTCTGGTTATGCCCCTGATTATCAGGAACAGATCCGCGGGGCTTACGCTTGGCGGGCGATGAACTGCTGGGGATGGGGCACATGGAAAGACCGCTGGCAACACTTTGAGAAGAATCCACAAAAACTGATTTCAGAATTCAATGCGGAAGACATCCACCGCTTCAACATTGATGGGGTGAAAAACTTTTGGAACCAGGTCCAGCTGAATGCCGCTGGTGCGATGGATACTTGGGCTATCTTCTGGTATGCAACGATTTTCAAGAAAAATGGCCTTTGCATGTCGCCCCGCCATAGCTACGTGCACAACATTGGCTTTGATGGCAGTGGCGAAAATTGTGTCGCGCTGGCGAATCTTGCGCAGGGCGGACTCAATCATGATGAAAATCCGCCTTTGGTGCCCGTCGTGACCGAAGACGCACTTGCCGTAGAGCGATATCAGTTGTTCTTATATGAAACAGTCTTTAAGGCCGTCGGCCGCGAGGCGGATCTGGCTAAGGTCAGGGCCCGAACGGCGCAAATTGTCGCGGCGATGCGCTGAGGAACTGATGACCTGTAGCAGCGTATCACACGGAAGCCGGACGAGGTGACTGGCAGAGCAGATGGGCTGGTCTGGCGTGGAAAAACGGTGGTGATTAGAGAGGATTACGCTCTGACGGATATGCTATATTTATTTAAATCAGAGCCGCAAAACCGCTCTTGTGATCCTCGGTCACCTTCGGCATTCTGCAGGTCAACCTTGAGGCACGGTGGTTGAAACTCAGCACCCGCCGCACCAGTTAACAACCCTATGAGGAAACGACCGAAGGCTGCCGCAGTCGGGGCCAAGTCGTTTCGCCAAGAAAAGGACCGAGTATGCAAGAGCCTCTCAACGCTTCCTACCCTGTATTGCCGCTGCGGGACATTGTGGTTTTTCCGCATATGATCGTGCCGCTTTTTGTAGGCCGCGAAAAATCGGTACATGCCCTTGAAGAGGTGATGGCCGACGATAAGCAGATCCTGCTCTCCAGCCAGATTGACCCCTCTGAGGATGATCCGGCTGTTGACGGCATCTACCGCACCGGTGTGCTGGCCAATGTGCTGCAATTGCTGAAATTGCCCGATGGAACTGTGAAAGTGCTGGTGGAAGGTCAGGCACGGGTGAATATCACCGAATTCCTTGACAATGATGCCTTTTTTGAAGCGCGTGCCGAATATCTGACCGAGATCCCCGGCGACGTCACCGCCACAGAAGCGCTGCTGCGCACGGTTGGAGACGAGTTCCAACGCTATGCCAAAGTCCGCAAGAACATTCCGGAAGAGGCACTGTCTGCGGTGGGTGAAACCACAGAGCCTGCGAAGCTGGCGGATTTGGTGGCAGGTCACCTCGGCATTGAGGTTGACCGCAAACAAGAATTGCTTGAAACGCTCTCTGTTTCTGAACGACTGGAAAAGGTTTTTGGCCTGATGCAGGGCGAATTGTCGGTTCTGCAGGTCGAGAAGAAAATCAAGACCCGCGTTAAAACCCAGATGGAGAAGACGCAGCGCGAATACTACTTGAATGAGCAAATGAAGGCCATTCAAAAAGAACTGGGTGACGGCGAAGAGGGCGCAGGCGAAATCGCTGAGTTGGAAGAAAAGATTGCTGCGACCAAACTGTCAAAAGAAGCCCGTGAAAAGGCGGATGCGGAGCTGAAAAAGCTCAAAAATATGTCGCCCATGTCAGCTGAAGCGACAGTCGTGCGCAACTATCTGGATTGGATGCTGTCCATCCCGTGGGGCACCAAATCCCGCGTGAAAAAGGATCTCGGCAAGGCCGAGGACATTCTCGATGCCGACCACTATGGCTTGGAAAAAGTCAAGGAACGTATTGTGGAGTATTTGGCGGTACAGCAGCGCTCGGCCAAACTGAAGGGCCCGATCTTGTGCCTTGTTGGCCCGCCGGGTGTGGGGAAAACTTCGCTAGGTAAATCCGTTGCGAAAGCCACGGGTCGCGAGTTTATCCGCATCGCCTTGGGGGGGGTCCGTGACGAATCCGAGATTCGCGGTCACCGTCGCACCTACATCGGTTCGATGCCGGGTAAGATCATTCAGGCGCTGAAAAAGGCAAAGACCACCAACCCGCTGATACTCCTCGATGAGATTGACAAGATGGGTCAGGATTTCCGCGGTGATCCTGCCTCCGCTATGCTCGAAGTTCTGGATCCGGAACAGAACTCCACCTTTATGGATCACTACCTGGAGGTCGAATATGACCTGTCTAATGTAATGTTCCTGACCACCTCTAACAGTTATAACATGCCGGGGCCGTTGATGGACCGCATGGAGATCATCCCGCTGTCGGGCTACACTGAAGATGAGAAAAGCGAAATCGCCAAGCGTCACCTTATCAATAAGCAGGTCAAGAACCATGGGCTGAAATCTAAGGAGTTCGAGCTGACCGATGACGCGCTGACCGGTATTATTCGTACCTATACCCGCGAAGCAGGCGTGCGGAACCTGGAACGCGAAGTCGCCAAGGTGGCGCGAAAGGCGCTGACCTCGATCATCAAAAAAGAGACCGACAGCGTCACGGTCACGGCAGAGAACCTTGAGGGATTCCTTGGTGTGCCAAAATTCCGCTATGGTCTGGCTGAAAAAGAGGATCAGGTGGGTGTTGTCACCGGATTGGCCTATACCTCGGTCGGGGGGGAGCTTTTGTCGATCGAGGCCCTGCGCCTGCCTGGCAAGGGTCGGATGAAAACAACCGGTAAACTGGGCGATGTGATGAAGGAATCCATTGAGGCGGCGTCGTCTTACGTGCGCTCTGTCTCGCCAGAACTGGGTATAAAGCCGCCGAAGTTCGACAAATGGGACATCCACGTGCACGTGCCCGAAGGCGCGACGCCCAAGGACGGCCCGTCGGCGGGTCTTGCCATGGTGACCTCGATTGTCTCCGTGCTGACGCAGATCCCTGTGCGCAAAGACATCGCGATGACAGGTGAGGTTACGCTGCGCGGCAATGCGCTGGCAATTGGCGGTCTAAAGGAAAAACTCCTGGCGGCGCTGCGTGGTGGGATCCAAACGGTCTTCATTCCCAAAGAGAATGAAAAAGACCTGCCGGAGATCCCTGACAATGTGAAGGAGGGGCTGGAGATCATTCCTGTCGATCACGTGAGCGAAGTTCTGGCCAGGGCGCTGGTCGCGCAGCCTGAGGCGATTGAATGGGACGAAGCAGCCGAAGAAGCCGCCGCTGCCGCGGCTGCGCTGAAATCCGGTGATGGATCGGGCGCCACTGCGCACTGAAACGCCGCACAATAGACATTAAGATAGGGCGTCCCGGTTGGGGCGCCCTTTATCCTTGCCAGGCTCGCCTGGCATTGCGGATTATTTGGGCCGCAGAAGAAGGGGCCCGGCACGTCTTGGCGCCGCTTTCTGTGGCGGAACGTAATTTGGGGTGGACTGCGCAACGCCCAAAGGCGCAAGCCCCCGGTACGTTTATTCTGCCACCTGCGCAGTTCGCATTTTCTGAGCAACCGCAGCTTCGGCCACGCGAGCCGGGCTGACATTTTGCTGCTTTGCAGCGTTTAGGATGCTGTTCAGTGTGGTGCTGAGGGCTTTCAACTTCTCCGCAACAAATTTCTCAGCGGTTTCGATTTTCAGGATCTCAGTTGCCACATTCACAATGCCACCGCCGTTCACCACAAAATCAGGTGCATAGAGAATGCCACGTGCGTGCAAGGCATCGGCGTCTTCCATGTTTGCAAGTTGATTGTTGGCCGCGCCCGCGACAACCGTAACGCGCAACTGCGGGATTGTATGCGGGTTCAGAACCCCCCCGATAGCGCAGGGCGCAAAAACATCCGCCTCAACGCTATATATCTCAGTCAGGTCAACGGTGCGGGCGCCAAGGCAGGTGACCGCCTGCTTCATACGTGCGGCGGAAATATCTGTCACAATGATTTCTGCGCCGGCCGCTCGGAGGCGTTTGCACAAACCCCAGCCCACATGGCCAAGCCCTTGAACGGCCACTACCCGTCTGCGGAGGTCGCCAGAGCCCAAGCGAAACGCGGCCGCTGTGCGGATCCCGTTGAACACGCCTTGCGCGGTAATGGGGGAGGGGTCACCGCTGCCAAAGCTCCCGCTCTGAAGGCCTGCGGCATATTGGGTTTGGGTGGCAATCTCTGCTATGTCGGCGGGTGTCATGCCCATGTCTTCGGCGGTGATGTATCGGCCATGCAGCGCGGCGACAGCCTGACCAAAGGCCCGCAGCAGTGCAGGTGACTTTTCAGTGTCTGGATTGCCGAGGATAACAGCCTTGCCGCCGCCAAGGGGGAGGCCTGCAGCGGCGCTTTTTAAGGTCATCCCCCGCGACAGGCGCAGCACGTCCCCCAGAGCGTCTTCAAAGCTGTCATAGGGTTTCATTCGCAAACCACCCGCCGCGGGACCGTTCTGGGTCGAATGAATCGCAATGATAGCCCGCAGGCCAGTTTCCGCGTCCGTGACCTTGTGGACTGCTTCATGACTGTCCGAGGGAAGTTGGGTCATGTCCATGTGATGCGCCTCCTGCTTTCCATTAAGATTAAAGGAGGGCGGATGCTATTTTTCACCAAAGAGCCCTAGAAATATGCTAAAAATTGAAGGAAATCGGCGCAGAAAGGCTAGAAATTGGAGAAAATCTTAGATCATCTCGACCGAAAGATCATTTCTGCACTGCAGCGCAATGGTCGCTTACGTATGGCGGAGCTGTCAGAGCAAGTTGGGTTGTCCCCAACACCCTGCGCACGGCGGGTGGCGCAGCTGGAGGACGCAGGGGTTATTCAAGGCTATGGTGCCCGCGTGGATCAGGCTGTCTTGGGACTTGGCGTTACCATTTTTGTTATGGTTGAATTGGAGCGGCAGTCTCGTGAGAGTCTGAAGGAATTTGAGGCAGCAGTGCGAACCTTGGATCAGGTGATGGAATGTCACCTGATGACGGGCAGTCGCGATATTTTGTTGCGGGTGGTGGCGGCATCGTTGACAGATTTTGACCGTTTTCTTGAGGAGGAACTGATGCGGGCTCCGGGTATTCGTAATATGCGGTCGAGTTTTACTCTGCGGACCATGGTGCAGCGTCATGAGCTGCCACTGCGCCCTTAGTCGGAATAAACGATTGGCCGGATCTGCTACCGGTTTAAATAAAATGTAACACTCAGCGTGTTTTTCGCGGGAGGCCCCTTGCAGCCCATATCCACTGACGGTAGAACCCGTTGCACGGGTGATTAGCTCAGTGGTAGAGCGCTTCGTTCACATCGAAGATGTCAGGAGTTCAAATCTCTTATCACCCACCAA
>SPLB01000272.1 GCA_004566265.1 Paracoccaceae bacterium
ACAGGACTGTCCCTTGTTGTTTCTTGATGCGGACCAACAAATCTCGAGTGTCCAACCGCGACCTACCCGGTGGCGCTTGTGCGCCGTCATTCGCGGACCTTAATGGATTTGATGGGCAGGGAAAACTGCCTTCTTCTGGTCTTTGACCGGATTGGCAAGCTGGCTCTGGCAATCGGGTCCGCGCCGGGCTAGGACAGAGAGGACCCAAGCGCGCTGTGTTGCGTTTGGAGAGTGTACAGGAGACTGAAATGCCCGCATTGACCCCGATCCGTTTTGCTGAGATCGATCCCAAAACCGTTCCTTCCTTGTCGGGCCATTTGGCCGTTGTTGTGACGCCCGAAGGCGCGTTGGATCAGGCGGGCCGTGCTGCGAACCGCGCCACCAAAGGCGCGCTGGTTCGGTTGACCGAAGCCGAAAGCTTTCAAAAGGCAAAACCCGGTCAGGTGATCACCTTGGCCTGGCCCACCGGCCTGCAGGCCGAAGCACTGCACATTCTGGTTCTACCCCGCAAGACCACACCGCTTGAGGCGCGCAAGGCCGGCGCAGCATTGGCCAGTGCGGCAGGCGGCAAACCGATGACCGTTATGGCAGGCAATATGTCAAAGGCGGCGGAACTGGCACTGGGTATTGCCCTGCGTGCTTACACGTTTGAGGACCACAAGACCGCTGACAGCGACGCGCCGGGCGAAGTGGTCATCGGTCACTCCAAAGCTGAAGAGATGTCTGAAGCGTTTGCTCCGCTGCAGGCTGTGGCCGAAGGCGTTCATATGACCCGCGATCTGGTCAATGAACCTGCAAATGTGCTGACCACCACCGAATTTGCCAATCGTTTGGCCGAGATGGAGGCTCTGGGCCTCGAAGTGGAGGTGCTGGAAGAAGACACGCTCGAAGAGCTGGGCATGCGCACGCTGCTGTCTGTTGGTCAGGGCTCTGCTAGCCCCTCGAAAGTGGTGGTTATGAAGTGGAATGGCGGTGTTGAGGGCGACGCACCTTTGGCATTGGTTGGCAAAGGCGTTGTCTTTGACACCGGCGGTATCTCGCTGAAACCGGCTGGTGGCATGGAAGATATGACCATGGACATGGGCGGCGCTGGCGTTGTGTCCGGCACCATGCGAGCCCTCGCGCTGCGCAAGGCAAAGGCCAATGTCGTGGGCCTTGTGGGACTGGTCGAGAACATGCCGTCAAGCACCGCAACCCGTCCAGGTGATGTGGTGAAGTCCATGAAGGGGGATACGGTCGAGATTATCAATACCGACGCCGAAGGGCGTTTGGTGCTATGCGATGTGCTGTGGTATGCGCAGGAACGCTTCAACCCGGCGGGTGTGATTGACTTGGCGACTCTGACTGGTGCGATCATTATTGGTCTGGGCCATGAAAACGCAGGCGTGTTCTCCAATGATGATGATCTCTGCAATGCCTTCCTCAAGGCCGCAGGGGCAGAAGGCGAAGGGGCGTGGCGGATGCCGCTGGGCAAAGCCTATGACGAGCAGCTGAAATCGCGCATTGCCGATATGAAAAATGTGGGTGGCCGTCCTGCGGGTTCGATAACTGCGGCGCAGTTCCTTCAGCGCTTTATTAAAGACGGTATGCCTTGGATTCACCTCGATATTGCGGGCGTGGCCTCTGTCAAAACCGCGACAGATTATGCGCCTAAAGGCGCGACCGGTTGGGGCGTCGCCGCGCTGTCGCGTTTGGTTGCCGACAAGTTTGAGGCAGAGTAAGCCCAGCCTATGGGAGCCGTTTATTTTTACCACCTGACCCAGAAGCCCCTGCAGGCCACCCTGCCAGTGCTTCTGGACAAGGCCCACGCTGCGGGCTGGCGCATTGCCGTGCGCGGTGCGGATGAAGGTCGACTTGGATGGCTCGATGATCTGTTGTGGATGGGCGCGGACGACAGCTTTCTGGCCCATGGAATGGCGGGGGGTCCCCATGATGCGCTTCAACCGATTCTTCTGACAACAGGCGTTGCTGCAAACGCGCCGCACTGCGTCATGAGCGTCGATGGCGCGTCGGTGACCCCAAAAGAGGTTCAAGAGCTCGAACGCGTGTGTATTCTGTTTGACGGCACGGATGCGGATGCCGTGCAACATGCGCGCGGACAGTGGAAGACCCTGACCACTGCGGGATGTGAAGCGCAGTATTGGTCAGAAGAAAGCGGTCGCTGGGAAAAAAAGGCGGAGAGCAAAGCCGAATAGCGGAGTGTCCCGTGCGCCCTTGCGCAGAAAATCTGCCGGGACCTGCCTTGGTTCCGTCATCGGGTCAGGATCAACTGTCGATCCCGGATTTCAAACCCGGACCAGCGGCGCAGGTAGCTCATTCCAAGAAGAGTTCGGTATTGGTCGCCTTGATTGACCACCGCGGACACGCCGTCATCGACTGTCGCGCCAAGGGCCACACTGTCCAACGTCACGCGCGCGGTGCGCACCTCGCCATTGGCCGTGCTGGCGCGACCCAAAAAGCGAAGCCTGTCTGTGTCAATGCCAATGCGCGCGGCGTCTTCCATTGACAGAACAAGGTCACTGGCGCCGGTATCCACCATTGCCTGCAATGGCTGACCGTTGACCTTTAGCGTTAAATAATAGTGCCCATCCGGGCTTTGCGGCACGACGACCTGCCGCTGATCTTCGATCACCATCTGTTGCGGCCGTACCGTTTGGCGAATGTCGCCCCACAGGCCGTAGACCGCAATCACACCAACAAATAGAAACACCCAAATGGCGAGATGCTGCACCACCTTGCCCAACGACAGACGATTTTGCAAAAAAACCCAAGAGGCAATCGCCACCAAAAGCACGACCAAATAGATGAGACTTGCCGTGTCGTCGCCGCTCATGTGCCGGACCTTTCAAAGATATCTATGTCTTTGATGTAAGGCGCGCTTGTGGTGATTTCTAGCCGGCGAAACCAAAGTCGCGCAGCCCATCTAGGACAAATTGCACCGACAGGGCCGCCAGCAGCATGCCCAAAAGCCGCGTGACAACATTGATGCCGACAGGCCCCAGCATCCGCTCGATCAGGCCAGAGATCATAAAAATCAAAAGCATCAAAATCAGCACCAAAACCGCAATGCCCATAACCGCGGCAAACCCATTGAAACCCGGATGCTGCCCTACCAGCAAGATGACCGTAGCGATCGATCCGGGGCCGGCAACCAGAGGGATGGCAATGGGAAAAATCGAGGGATCGTCCTCGCTTGAATCGACGTCTTCGCCCTGACTGTGGCGGCGTTTTGTCCGGCGGTCAAACAGCATATCCAGCGCGGTCAAAAACAAAAGGACACCACCCGCGACCCGAAATGCGGGCATGGAAATGCCGACAAAGTTCAAAACGCTTTCGCCAAACAGCGTAAAGAGTGCCAAAATCAATGTGGCGGTCAAGGTGGCGCGCACCGCAATAGACCGTCGTTGTTGATCGCTCCTGCCCTGCGTCAGCGCAACAAAAACCGGCAGCAGGCCAACCGGGTCAATAATGACAAACAACGTGACAAAAGACGTTATCATAAAGGCGCTGTCGATCATGCGGTTTCGGCCCTCTCCAGTTTCTCCAGCGCCTCTAGCCAAAGCGCTTCTGCGCGATCAAGCGCCGCGATGCATTCGGCGTGTTTCTTCTGCCAGACTTCAATATCGGTCTGTTTGCTGCTTTCATAAAGGCTCGGGTCCGCAAGTTTCGCATCCAACTTGCCGCGCATCTCGGTCAGCTTTTCGACACGGGCCTCGGATTTTCGCACCTCGGACCGCAGGACGAGGATTTCGTCGCGGTTGGCGCGTTTGGATTTGGCGGGCTTTGGTGCCTCTGTCTCTGGTGCGGGTTTCTCGCGCTGCAACAGCATCTCGCGGTAGCTGTCCAGATCGCCGTCGTAAGGTGTCACCGATGCGTTCGACACAAGCCAGAGGCGATCTGCCACAAGACTAAGCAGGTGCATATCATGCGACACCAGAATCACCGCACCCGAATAGGCGGTGAGCGCTTCGACCAATGCCTCCCGGCTTTCAATGTCGAGGTGGTTGGTGGGCTCATCGAGGATCAGCATATGCGGTGCATCAATTGTGGCGATCAGCAGCGACAAGCGCGCTTTTTGGCCACCCGACAGGCGTCCGACCTCGGTTTCGGCTTGCTCGGAGCCAAGACCAAACCCCGCCAGACGCGCACGCCAT
>SPLB01000051.1 GCA_004566265.1 Paracoccaceae bacterium
AGATTGGAGTTGGCCATGAAGTTCAGCCGGTTCTCAAGATAGCGCCCCATGGACCGCTGGCGCAGATCCAGATCCAGACCCGCGATCTTGTGGCCCAGGCGGGCCAATGTGGTTGCCACATGCATCGACACGGTCGATTTGCCCGCGCCACCCTTTTCATTGCCGACGACAATAATATGCGCCATCTATCGGTCCCTCTGCGTGTTGCAGACCCTGTTTCGAGCCTGTCTTTTCCTGCGACTATAAAGAGGCGGCATTTCAATGGGAAGCACGGACAGGGCCTGAATTAGGGCCTATTTCGGCGCTGCAACTCTTGCGGCAGCAGTGGCTTTTTGAATCGTGTATCCAAATTGCCGCGGTGCTTGGGGGCCGTCAGGCCCCAAAACGAAAACGCCGTCCCAAAGGGACGGCGTTTTGTATTCAAAACACAATTTAGGATTAGAAGCCCAGGCCTTCGTATTTCGCTTTGAACTTGGACACGCGGCCACCGGCGTCCATCAGGCGGGTGTTGCCGCCGGTCCATGCGGGGTGCACGGAGGGGTCGATGTCCAGCGCCATCTGGTCGCCTTCTTTACCCCAGGTGGAGCGCATTTTGACGATGGTGCCATCGGTCATTTTGACGTCGATGAAGTGGTAATCGGGATGAGTATCGGCTTTCATAGAACCACTCCTTACGCTTTGGCTTTGTAGGTTGTGTCTTCTGCAATACGCGCGGATTTACCACGGCGGGAACGCAGGTAGTACAGTTTGGCGCGACGAACGCGGCCACGGCGGACAACTTCGATGCTCTCGATGTTGGTGGAGAACAGCGGGAACACACGCTCCACGCCTTCGCCGAAGGAAATCTTGCGGACGGTGAAGGAACCGGCGATGCCGTTGCCGTTCTTACGGGAGATGCAGACGCCTTCGTAGTTCTGCACGCGGGAACGGGAGCCTTCGGTCACTTTGTAGCCGACGCGGATGGTGTCACCGGCTTTGAAGTCGGGGATGTCTTTCCCCAGCGCAGCGATCTGCTCCGCTTCGAGTTGTGCGATCAGATCCATGATCGTCTCCTATGTTTGCTCGTGGTTTTGTCCACGAAGTTTGCGCAACATCCCAGAGCTCCTGGTCCTCATCGGGTCCGCCTGAACGCCCGCCGGAGATAGCTGTTTTTCCTTTTATTTCTCGTTGGTTCTGTTCCCTGATCCGGCGAAGAAACCGGGGGATGCGAACAGGCCAGAGTCCCGGCGACTCGAAAAGAGTGGCGCGGATGGGCGATGGATAGTGGGAAAATACCACTAAATCAAGGCTCGTTTCGCCACGAAAGACGTTGCTTATGGGTCGTTAGCTGCGGGCGCAACGGGTCAGGTGCTGCGCCCTGAGGAGCGGGAGGCTGATCAGCACGCCGGGATATTTGGAAAAAACGAAAGAGGGGTGTTAGTCCTGATCTTTGGGTCGGGACTGATAAGCCTCCCACAGGTCAGGGCGACGTTTGGCGGTGATCTCTTCGCTCATCTGCTGGCGCCACTTTTCGACGTTGCCGTGATGGCCGGACATCAGAACGTCAGGAATTTTGTGCCCTTTCCATTCGGCCGGGCGGGTATACTGCGGGTGTTCCAGCAAGCCTGATGAAAAGCTCTCCTCCTCGGTGGAGGCCTGATTGCCCAGCACGCCGGGGATCAGGCGCACGGTGGCGTCAATCAGCGCCTGTGCCGCCAGTTCGCCGCCGGTCATTACAAAATCCCCCAGCGAGACTTCTTGGATGCTGTAGTGTTCCAGCACCCGTTCATCGACGCCCTCAAAACGGCCGCACAGCAGGGTCATGCCGTCGCAGCGCGCGAGCTTCTGCATCATCTTCTGATCCATGCGGCGTCCGCGGGGGCTGAGGTAGATGAGGGGCCAGTTGCCACGGGTGTCGGACTGCGCGGCGTCAATCGCGTCGCTCAGCACATCGGCGCGCAAAACCATGCCGGCCCCCCCGCCTGCGGGCGTGTCGTCGACGTTCTTGTGCTTGCCAATCCCAAAGGGGCGCAGGTCGATGGTCTCTAACTGCCAGAGGCCCTGTTGCAGTGCCTTGCCGGTGAGGCTTTCACCAAGCACACCGGGGAAGGCTCCGGGGAACAGAGTCAGAATCTTGGCTTTCCAAACGCCTGCCAGATCGGGCGAGTCCGTCATGAGTTCGCGCGGTTTTAGGGTGGCGCCAATGGACAGACGGCCGTGGGACTTGTGGGATTTGGTTGGCTTGCTCATGCGAAGCTGTTTAATTCAATCGAGGCCGTGTGCAACAGAAAGAATAACGGATGAACCAGGGCGAAACGAGTGCCGACGCTGTGCAGCTGCGGACGCAAGCGTTGTGGCCGCAGATCTCTGCGGAGCTGAGCCTGCCGACAGATGGTGTCACCTTCCAGCGATTGAGGGTGAACCGCCGGATGCAAGCGCGGCGCTGTGCGGTGATGGTGCGGGACACGGGCGGTGGCGCTTATTTGCTGCGTGCGGATTACGGTGGGGGCGGCGAGGCTGCGTTTCACAAGACGCTCGCGCGGCACGCTGCAGCAGAAGAAGGCTTGCGGGATGTTATGGGCATCGGGGTGCCTAAAATTCTGTGGCAGCATCCGGAAAAAAAGATTCATTTAATGGAGTTTATACCGGGCGACACAGTGTTTCGGGAATTAACAGCCGCTGAGCTGGGACTTGTGTCGCGGGCTGAGGTCGTGTCACGGGCCGGGCGCGCTCTTGCAGCGCTGCATCACTGTTCCCGTATAGGTGTTCGAAAGTTTTGGCCAAAGGCATTTCTAACGCGTGTCTCGACCGCTGCAGCGGAGGTGCGCGCGGGCGTTCGCAAGGTGCAGCGGCCAAAGCGGTTTTTGGGGCTCTGTGCACACTTACACAGGGCAGGGCGCGCGGCGCGTGGGCATCCCTTTCAAGGCGCGGTGGAACATGGTGATATGCATATGCGCAATATGCTGCTGTCGGGTGATGAGGTCTGGATCATTGATTTTGCGAACCACAGCGGGATCTACCCGCAGCGTGATATTGCAAATTTTTGGTTGGCCAATGGATTGTCCCATTTGATCGCACCGGAAGACGAAGAGTCGACCGAAGCCGGGTTCTCTTTGGTGGCGCAAGCTGATTGGGTGGCTTTTGAACGCGGCTATGGCGTGCAGGTCAGTGACGACCCGGTGGTGCGATTTTTCTTTGCAATGCGGGTGTTTGAGGCTTGGATCAAGCAAGGAAATCAGCCCGATGGGCTGACTGCAGAGCAAGTGACGCGTCGCACCGAACGGCTGGAGCGTGTGCTGCGCAATTTGCAGGCCAGTGAGGCTTAGAACAGCCCTTCGGGCGGGTCCGCAACAATACGACGTTGGGTAAGATCCACTGTCGGCACGACATCAAGGGTAAACGGCAGCAGGACTGTGGCTTTAAGTCCTGGCCCTTGGAGTTCCAACAGGTCTGCCGCGCCGTGGTTCTGCACGGATTTCACTGTGCCCAGCTGCGCGCCGCCGGTGTCAAACACCGCAAGGCCAATCAAGTCTGCGTGGTAGAATTCGTCGTCGGGGAGCGTGGGCAACCGGTCGCGGGGCGCAAAGAGGCGCAGCCCCTTGAGCGCGTCGGCCTGTTCCTTGGTGTCAACGCCGACAAGGCGGGCGGCATAACCGCCTTTGATCGCGCGGGTCAGGATCAGGGAAAAGCTACGGTTCCCCTGCTCATCTGTGAGTGGGCAGTAGGCTTCGATCTCTTTGGGTAAGGTACAGAAGCTTTTGAGGCGGACCTCGCCCCGTACCCCGAAAGAGCCCGCGAGCGCGCCGACGCAGATCAGATCATCCATCAAATTCTCCAGCGCAGACGCCGGCCCCTGTGTTCGTTCGGGTCCATTCACCGCCTGCTAGATCGCAGCGCTGGCGCGCGATCGCACGCTCATACAGAACACCTGTCCCAAAAGCGACGGCGGTGAAAATGATCAGGCGGATGAGTCCCATGCCTCTAACTGCCGGGGAACTTACCGGGATTCAAGGGGCAGATCTCGATAGCGCCGTTCCCAGCCGCCTTCTTCAAGTTCGGGAATGTCAGAGAGGCGTTCGGGGTGGCCCACGCAAAAATAGCCAACCAGACGCCAGTCCTGCGGAACATTCAGATCCCGGTTCAACCGGTCCGGGTCCAAAATCGACACCCATCCAAGACCAAGACCTTCGGCTCGCAGCGCCAGCCAAAACAGTGTGATGGCGCAAACGACTGAATAGCGGCGCATCTCGGGCATAGTGCCTGCGCCCAGCCCATGACCTTTCGACGTGGTTTCGTCGCAGTAGAACGCGATCTGAACCGGAGCCTTCTGCATGCCCGACAGTTTCAGCGTTGCGTAGCGGGCGGCTTTGTCCCCGCCGTAGCCCTGCAATGCGCGCTCGTTTGCGGTTTCAAAGTTTTCCAATGCGGCAGCGCGGGCTGAGCTGCTGTCGACACGGATCAGGCGCCAAGGTTCAGACAAACCGACCGAGGGGGCCATTTGAATAGCAGAGAGGCAGCGCCTGAGCACTGCCTCGTCCACTTCATCACTGCGAAA
>SPLB01000273.1 GCA_004566265.1 Paracoccaceae bacterium
CGAGCCCCTCGACCTGGTGGAACATGGGAGTGTGGGTCTGGTCGTAATCAGCGCGATACACACCGCCCGGGCAGATAATGCGCAGCGGCGCGCCCAGTTTCTCCATCGAACGGATCTGCACGGGCGAGGTATGGGTTCGCAGCACGTGTGGCGGGCGATTATCGCCTTCGGCACGGTGCATGTAGAAGGTGTCCATCTCGGCCCGCGCGGGGTGGTGACCGGGGATGTTCAGCGCGTCAAAATTATACCAGTCGGTGTCGACACGCGGACCTTCCTGCACGGAAAAGCCCAGCTGTGCAAAAATCGCGGTCAGTTCTTCGCTGGCCTGCGCGATCGGGTGCAGGGTGCCCGCCCGGCGCGGGCGCGTGGGCAGAGTGACGTCCAGCCATTCAGACCGCAGACGTTCGTCCAACGCCGCATCCGCTAGCGCAGCCTTTTTGGCCGCCAGCGCGGTGTTGATTTCATCCTTGAGCGCATTGAGCGCCGGGCCCGCCACCTGGCGTTCCTCGGGCGTCATTTTGCCCAGCTCGCGCATTTTTAGCGCCACTTCGCCTTTTTTACCGACAGCCGCGAGGCGCACAGCCTCCAGCGCGTTCTCATCCTGTGCGTCAGCGATCTGCGCCAGGTATTTTGCCTTAAGATCGTCCATGACGGCCCCTCAAGTTTCGCTTTCCTGCCCTGCTATCACAGAACCGCGCGAAAGCAAGGGGACCGGGCCGCCTTCGTTGCGACCTTGCGCCCGCAGTTTGCCTCAAATCCGCGTTTTCGCGCAAAAGGGAACTTGCAAGACACGGCAGCACTGCCCACATTGGCACCAAAGTTTTTTGCCCCCCTCTTGCCCTCCTCTGGATGGAGCCGTTTTCATGACCGCCGCTGTTACCCGCAAGCTGACCACCATTCTGGCTGCTGATGCCGAACGCTTTTCGGCGGCGATGGAGGCCGATGAGGATGGCACCTATACTGCCCTGAAGGCCGCACAAAAGGTATTTTTTAAACTGATAGAACAGCGTGGCGGCCGGGTGGCAAACACGGCAGGCGATGGTCTAATTGCAGATTTCCCGTCGGTGGTTGAGGCCGTCCGCTGCGCATTGGACGTGCAACAAGAACTCAGCACCACGGACAACAGCCTGCGCTTCCGTATTGGGGTGCATCTGGGCGATGTCATCTGTGACGGCGAAGATCTGATCGGCGAAGGCGTGAACCTCGCTGCGCGCCTGCAGGCTATGTCCGATCCCGGCGGGATCCTGATTTCACGGCAGGTCTACGATCAGGTGAAAAACAAATTCAGCATTGGCTTTGACTACCTGGGCGAGCGCCGCGCCAAGAACCTGCCTGACGAAATCGAGGTGTTTCGCATCACCTATGGCGAACAGGCCGCAGCAAGGATGGAAAGCGTCCGCCCCAAGGTCGACATCCCGCGCGCCCGAAGCAAGGTGTCGCAAGTCTGGAAAGACGATTTTGGATCTGCGCCAGAACAGCCTTCAGCGGATCTGCCCGCGGGTCGCACCGACAGACGGCTGACGTGGATTGCAGGTGGTGTTGCGGTTGCAGTGATCATGAATATCGGCAGCGGCGGCAGCTTCTGGCCCGCCTGGCCAATTCTGGTTTTTGGGC
Source organism: Paracoccaceae bacterium (assembly GCA_004566265.1). GTDB lineage: Bacteria > Pseudomonadota > Alphaproteobacteria > Rhodobacterales > Rhodobacteraceae > Epibacterium. Next base: position 1,615 of record SPLB01000273.1, read on the forward strand.
TGATTTATGGCCTGAAAAACGGTCCGGATTTGGTGGGGCGCAAAACATTCAAATCCGTTCCCATCCCAATCTGGGTGCTATCGATCTTCTTGCTCTCAGTAAACCTGATGAGCCAATCGGGCCCTTGGTCGGTGATCCCGATCGCTGCGATGTTTTTGGTTTCTTGGGCTGTCTCAAACACACGCGCCAAAGGATAGAAAGCGGCTGTGTTGATGGCTTAAACAAACATCACATCGGCACATTGCGATGCCGTCGGCGAGAGGCACCCGAGCCATCAATAAAGCAATCACCCTCGGTGCCACGATCCGATCGCAGGATAAGCCCCAGGCAAGCCCTGCGTTTCAGTCGCCCATGGACTTGCTTTAACCTGCAGTAAGGTCCTCGCAGGCCGGGCGTTCGATGCCAGCCCCTCGCTTCCCGTCTGCATTCGACTGCAACACCTACAAATGGCGGCATCTGATCGAGAACCTTTTCGGCAAGCGCAAGGCATTCAGCGGCACCGAGATACGCGGCGGCTGACGTCAACAGGCCCTAGCAATCAGGACTTATCAGAGACATTTTCCTTGAACGCAGTCTCGAATGCTGCCTGTTGTTTTGGACTGGAAACGGTCTGAAAGTTGGCTTTCCATTCGTCCATAGTCATCCCGTAGAACAACTCGCGGGCTTCGGCTTTGCCCATCTCGATCCCTTTTTCATTGGCCGCTTCCTGATACCAGCGGCTCAGGCAGTTCCGGCAAAACCCGGCGAGATTCATCATGTCGATGTTCTGCACATCGGTGCGGTCCTTCATCAGATGCTGTTGCAGACGGCGGAAGGCGGCGGCTTCGAGTTCTATGCGGGTTTGGTCGTCCATTGGGTCCTCTGGTCGGCTCGTGACTTTAGGGGGTATGTCGCTTCATGCAGATGTAAGGTGGCGCAGCGCGTTTGTCAGCCCTTGGCGCTTTCGGCCTTTTGCAGAGCCTGTGGCAGGACTTCTGCCAGATGGGTGGCCCATGACACTTGCTGTTCTGCGGTGGCTATCAGGTCATTGCGCAGTTCCACAAGCGTATTGGGGCGTCCATGGGCTGTGCCGTGCCGGTCAATAGCGTCGCCGGGCAGATAGCCTGTGTAAGGCTCATTGTCGCCCACAGTCAGCGCGCCCGGCGCGGCCAAAAGATCAATCAGCGCCGGGGACAGGCGTTCTCCAGCGGGATAAAGGATGCCAATCTCCCAGGGGCGCGGCGGCCGTCCGCGCAATTGCGGGGTGAATGAGTGAATTGCGACAATAATCGTGTCCTCGCGCCGCGCCGCCAAATCTGCAACAGTGCCGTGATAGGGGCGGTAGCAGCGTTCCAGTCGCATGTTCAGCTCAGCCTTATTTGCATGACGATTTGCTGGAATTATGGTGCCGTCGTAGAGTTTCATCAGCAGGGTCGGATCATCTTCGCCCCGGTTGGGATCAATCACCAGTCGCGAAAAGTTCGAAGCCACAACCGGTGCACCAAGTGCCTGTCCCAATGCGCGAGCGACGCCATAAGCGCCGGGGTCATAGGCAATGTGCCGTTCCATGTCCTCCGCGGGCAGGCCAAGGTCGCCGCCGTTGACAAACGCTGGGATGAAATTGGTCGCGTGGTCACAGGTTATCAGCCAGCGACTGTCCAATTCGGTTCCGTGTGTGAAAAAAGCTGTATATGTCATCGCAGTGTCATCAATCATTGGTGGAGCTATAGAGGAATTGCGGCGAATTAGAAATTGCGTCATAAGGCCTCTGAAGAAATGTTTGCGTTAACATTCTGCATGTAGGATTCCAACGCGACCTAGCCGCATAGCCATATCTTATCCGCTCCGGAGGAAATCGAGCCCATGAAACGCACCCGCAGTGTCAAAATCGTCGCCACACTTGGCCCGGCCTCCGAGACTTATGAGACCATTCGTGCTCTGCACGAGGCTGGCGCAGACGTGTTCCGTCTGAATATGTCGCATGGCTCGCATGACGAGATCGCAAAAAAACACGAGATCATCCGCAAGGTCGAAGAAGACCTCGACAGCCCGATTGGCATTCTTGCTGACCTGCAGGGCCCGAAGCTGCGCGTGGGCGTGTTCGCCAATGGGTCCGAGGAGCTGGTTGAAGGCGCGACGTTCCGCCTCGATCTGGACGCGGCCGAAGGCGACGCAAACCGCGTCTGCCTGCCGCACCCGGAGATCTTTCAGGCGCTGGAGCCAGGCGCGTCCCTGCTGGTCAACGACGGCAAGATCCGCCTCAAGGTCGAAGATTGCTCTTCCGAGCACGCGAACTGCGTTGTGACCACCGGCGGCACCATTTCGAATCGGAAGGGCGTGAACGTTCCGGACGTGATGCTTCCGCTGGCGGCGCTGTCTGAGAAAGACCGCGCCGATCTGGAATTTGTCTGCGCGCTAGGTGTGGACTGGCTGGCGCTGTCTTTTGTGCAGCGTGCCAAAGACGTGTTTGAAGCCCGGCAGTTGGCCGATGGTCGGGCCGCGGTGCTGTCCAAAATTGAAAAGCCGCAGGCGGTTGAGAACTTTGACGAGATTCTCGATGCGTCTGACGGCATCATGGTGGCGCGTGGCGATTTGGGCGTTGAACTTCCTGTGGCGGCTGTGCCGCCGATCCAGAAGCGCCTGACCCGTAAGTCCCGCGCCGCAGCAAAGCCGGTGATTGTTGCGACCCAGATGCTGGAGAGCATGATTGAAAGCCCCATGCCGACCCGGGCCGAGGTCTCGGACGTGGCAACCGCAATTTATGAAGGCACAGATGCGATTATGCTGTCTGCGGAATCCGCAGCTGGCCAGTACCCGATCGAAGCCGTTCAGACCATGGATCGCGTCGCCGTCGAAGTTGAAGGTGACCCGACCTACCGGGATGTGATTGTGGCGTCCCGCCAGGCAATGGGCGACAGCCTTGCGGATGGCATCGTGGCTGCAGCGCGTGAAATCGCTGAGAAGACCGACATTAAGGCGATCTGCTGCTTTACCCAGTCTGGCACCACGGCGCTGCTGACCGCGCGCGAGCGCCCGTTTGTGCCGATTCTTGCGTTGACCCCACTGCGTGACACAGCCCGCCGTCTGGCGCTGAGCTGGGGCTGTAATTGCATTGAAACCCCCAAGGTGGATCGCTTCAAAGGGGCGGTTGTCTCGGCGGCGCGCGCGGCGCGTTCCGGTGGTTTTGCAACCGAGACCGATCAGGTTGTTGTGACCGCGGGTGTCCCCTTCAACGTGCCCGGCACCACCAACATTCTGCGCATTGCGCCTTGTGATGAGCGTTTGATTTACAACACCGATCCGGAATAAGGTGTTCATTAAGCGCGACTTTAGGGGCAGTCCTTGATCGAAAGTGACTATCTGTTGGTGGCGGGGTTTGTTCTGGCCTGGCTGGGCCTCCCCGCGCTTGTTTCGGCCTATGCGAACCAGCACAGGCCTCATTTTGCTCTTGCCTTGATACTGATCGGCGGGGGCTGTATCGCCTACGCCGCCTACAGTGGTGAAGGTGACTATGACATGGCAGAACTGCCGGTGGTGTTTTTCCGGGTCATTGGCCAGCTTTTCTGATCGAAGCTCTTGCACATTTTCCCGTCCTTCGGTAAGGGGCGGTCTTGTTCGCGCGTCCGGCCGAAGTGGCATGCCGTGTCGCGTGCAATTGCGATCCTAATAATCGCTGCAGCGAACATCAAAAAAGGAGACCGAAATGCCTAAAATGAAGACAAAGTCGAGCGCCAAAAAGCGCTTTAAAGTGACCGCGACCGGTAAGGTCATGGCTGGTCAGGCCGGCAAGCGCCACGGCATGATCAAACGTCACAAGAAATTTATCCGCGACGCACGCGGCACCACCACCCTGTCCGCACCGGACGCAAAGATCGTCAAGGGCTACATGCCCTACGACCGCTAAGAGGAGATCTGAGATATGTCCCGCGTTAAAGGTGGTACCACGACTCACGCCCGTCACAAGAAGGTCATCAAGGCAGCGAAAGGCTACTACGGTCGTCGCAAAAACACCTTCAAAGTCGCCCGTCAGGCCGTCGACAAGGCAAACCAATATGCAACTCGCGACCGTAAGAACCGCAAGCGCAATTTCCGCGCGCTGTGGATCCAGCGTATCAACGCTGCTGTACGCGCACACGACGAAGCACTGACATACTCGCGCTTCATCAACGGTCTGAACCTAGCCGGTATCGAAGTAGACCGTAAGGTTCTGGCCGACCTGGCCGTGCACGAGCCCGAAGCATTCGGCGCAATCGTCCGTCAGGCACAGGACGCACTGGCCGCATAAGCCTCTGCTGATTGCGAATTAGAGAACCCGTCGAGAAATCGGCGGGTTTTTTGTTGATGTGTGCCGTGGGTCTGGCATGGATTTGACTACGATTTTTGAAATGACGTTTTTTGTGAAGGAATTACTCTCCTCCTGCCTTTTGCTGTGCGCACCGCCTGCGACGAGCATGTCGCCTACCCGCGCTCTGTTTGGCAAGAGCGCTGTCCAAACGGGCGACAGGCCCTCGATCACGACCGATGGAACAGGTCAAGCCGCGAGTGCATCAAAACATGCGCCCACGCCATCGTCCATACCTGCCCCCTCCCAGAGCGAAGGGACAAGGAATACGGCGAGCAGCTAGCGCCCAAAGCTGGATGTCGAAATGCCGGGCCATTCCGCGCAACAAAATTTCAAGATCATCATCCGCGCCATCTACTTAAATTTGAATTGTTTTAGATGTGACCTGACACCGCACCCAATTTTCAAATTGAATTGGGCGCGGTTCTGCCCCTGCGGCGCGGCTGTTGTTCGTTTTGATGGCGCTGCTAACGAAACCAACGAAACAAGGCAAACCACGATGTTGAATTCAGCTTTGCTCAAACGGCCAATCAGATCGCGGTGTTGCGGCTTTCTTCCAGATAAATCTCGCGCAAACGCGTGGCGATCGGACCCGGCGTGCCGTCAC
>SPLB01000274.1 GCA_004566265.1 Paracoccaceae bacterium
CCGTAGAACGCCTTGAGCCAGCGATCAAATCGCGCGTTTTCTGCGACCTGGATTTCCGCACTCGGCGCGGCACTGACAATTGCCCGTATTTTAGGGCGCGGTATTGCCGTGATTGCATGATCCAGTAGGGCGGGTCTTGCCGTCGGGCGAGGACTGCTCTGCGGTGCCTCGGCCCAAGTTGGCGTTGCCATGATCGCGGTCGTCGCGACGGCCAGTTTCAGCCATGTCGTCATAATACCCTCAACCTATTCTGCTCGATGTTTCCTTTGACTGTAGCGGGGGTCCTGATGGGGCGGAAGGTCTCTCTTATCCTGTAAGCAGCCGCTTGCCGGCGCTTAAGGATTTATTGCGCTGCCTGCGGGCGCAACTGAGCCATGGCATCGCGTAGAAGGGGCACGCGATCCGGGCGAAAGCTTTGGTCACTCACCTCAAGCGCCTCCATCCGGTCCAGTCGGAAAACCCGGAAGGCTTGGCGCAGGTAACACCAGGCGACCAAAACGGTGGAGCGGTCAAAGTATAATAAAGATAGGGGCTTAACCTGGCGCGCGCTGCTTTTGCCGCTGCCATCGACATAGGCAAAACGCACCTCGCGTTCCTCCCAGCAGGCCGCGCGCAGGATGGCGGGGTCTACATTCGGAACTGCAGGGCGATCAAAACGGTGGGCATTCAGCACCGCATGACGTAACCGATGCGCCTGGCTGTTGGGCAAGCGCGATTCCAATTTTCCAAGCACCGTCTGCGCCGCCTCTGCCAGTTCGGGATCCGCTTTTGTCTGAACTTCGCGCAGGCCCAGAATCAGCGCTTCCAGCTCGGTGGCGGTAAAACCAAGGGGCGGCAGGGTCGCATCTTCGATCAGGGTAAACCCAAACCCTGCCTCACCGTCGATCACGGCACCCAGCTTGCGCAGTTCGTCAATGTCACGGTGCAGCGTGCGAACAGAGACATCCAGATCCTTCGCCAGTACCTGCGCGGTGAGGGGCGGCGTGCCCAATCTTAGCAATTGCATCAACTGGAACAGGCGGGCGGTTTTGGACATTGGCGCGTGGTCTCCGTGGTTGGGACAGGATCAAATGCCTTCATGACAAAAACTGGCATGAGGGCAGGTTAGAGCAGAACCATCCCATCTGACAACAACACCCCAAATGACGGAGATACTCTCATGCTCACGCTTCATTCTCATCCAGCTGGTGGCGGTCTCTATAGCCTGTCACCGTTCTGCACCAAGACGGCCTATCTTTTGGAAATGTCCGGCCGTCCCTGGCAGCGCGAGGATTTCAGCGACCTTGCCGCGACACCTCATCACAAACTGCCGGTTCTGCGTGAGGGTGACCAGTTGATCCCAGACAGCGAGGGCATTCGCCGGTTCCTCGAATCCAAAGGGGCCGAATTTGACGCGGGGCTGAGTGCCCAACAGAAAGCCCAAGCGCGTCAGATCATTCGGATGGTCGACGAAAGCTTGATCCTGCGGTTGCTGTGTGCCCGATGGTTTGAGCCTGCCGGGTGGCAGGCCCTTCGCCAGACGATCTTTGCTGATGCTCCGACAGACGTGGTGGAGCGCTTCCGCGCAGGCGTGCTTGCGGGGTTGCATTTCACCGGGCTCACCCGGTTTGACAAAGCAGAACGCCTGTTGCGTTTGGATCAGGATCTGACCGCTTTGACTGCGACCCTTGGCGATCAGCCGTTTCTGTTTGGCGATGCGCCCACGGCGGCAGATTGTTCGCTGGCCCCGATGGTTGAGGCGCTGTCGCGATTCCCCGCAGACCCCGAAACGGCAGAGCACGCCGCAAAACACAGCGCGCTCTTGGCCTACAGCGACCGGGTGACGCAGCATTTTGCGCTTGCCCTGCCGGTTGCCGCCTGACCCATCGCCAGGGTCACTTGCGTTTGCGGGTGACTTTGCGCTTGGTTTTTGCAGCTTTGTGTTTGGATTTGTCCACCTTGCGGCGGGTCACGGTGCGGCCCGCCGGGCTGCGGCGACGCCCACCGCCTTTGCCGGGGTGCCCGCCGCGCCCCTTGGGCATTTCGGCATCCTCCAGTGACAGAAGCTCCAGCTCCAGCCCACCGGTCACCGGTGCGGCCTGGACCAGTTTCACGGTGACACGCATGCCAAGGGCAATCATCAGCCCCGTATCGACACCCATCAAAGTGCCGGCCTCGCCGTCGAAATGGAAAAATTCGCGTCCAATTGACCGTACCGGCACCAGACCATCTGCGCCGGTTTCATCCAGTTTCACAAAGGCACCAAAGCGCGCAATGCCGGAAATCCGCCCCGTGAATTCATTGCCGACCCGTTCCGACAGATAAGACGCCAGATAGCGGTCCGTGGTGTCGCGTTCGGCGACCATCGACCGCCGTTCGGTTTGCGAAATATGGGTTGCGGTGTCTTCCAGACGCTCAATCTCTTCGACACTCAGCCCATCGTCGCCCCAGCCATGCGCTTTGATCAGCGAGCGGTGCACGATCAGGTCCGCATAGCGGCGAATGGGCGAGGTGAAATGCGCATAGTTGCGCAGCGCCAGACCAAAATGGCCAAAGTTTTCCTGCGCGTAATAGGCCTGCTGCATCGACCGCAGGGTTGAGATATTGATC
>SPLB01000052.1 GCA_004566265.1 Paracoccaceae bacterium
ATTTTTGCTGGTGGTGGGGGCCGCGTCGCTCTGGTGCGGCTTGCGGCTCTGGCAGGCCACCGCCCATACCATTGAGCTCACCACCACGGAGCTGCGCTGCACCGATGGCACCCTGATTGCGCGGGTCGAAGATCTGGATAACATCGACCGGGGTTTCTTTGCGTTCAAACCCTCAAACGGGTTTGTGCTGCGCAGCAAAAGACCTGCGGCGCGCGCGTGGTACCCCGGTCTTTGGTGGCGCATGGGCCGTCGCATTGGGGTCGGTGGTGTCACACCAGGCCAGCAGGGCAAAACCATGTCCGAAATCCTCGCCGCCATGATGGCAGGGATCGATCCTCAGTAGGCGCCTCCATGCCCTCCATGCCCGTGGGACAAAAACCGTCGGCCGGTCGAGGGGCGGTGGCTTTTGTCGGTCATAGCCGCCGCTTATGGCGTTGCATCTTCGGTGCCATCGTCATGCACCGGACCATCCGAGGTCCGCATGCCTTCAAAAATTACCTGTCCTGCGAAACGGGGCCGGGTGAAGACAAAGTTGTAGAGGTTGAAATTGTCCAGGCCCACGTTAAACACTGGAAGCAAGTTGTTCCAAGTCTCCACAAGGATCACGCGTTCCTGGTCCGGCAGCACGGGCAGGTTTTCGGCCACGGTATTGATGGTGTCATTGTTCCAAACTTCCAACCCCGCGCCGCGCTCAACTGACCAGTCCACGCCGTACGACTTGTTTGCTTCATCCCAGTAGACTGCGGAAATCCGCATAGACACATCGCGGGTGTCGCGGGTCATGGCCTGGGTCAGAAGGTACATATTGTCCATGTAGACGTCATCCAGGGTCGCGGTTTCCCGCGAAACCAGATCAGAGATCGTATAGGCCGCCTTAATGCTGATACTTTCCTGACGGAAGGCGTCATAAAGCGTGAAAATCGCGGCGAACATCGCGAGAAGCAGCGGAAGGTAGAAGGCCGATTCGATTGCAACAGAGCCTGCCTCGTCGCGGCGGAAGCGGTCGAGGGCGGAGCGCAGCCCAAAGGGCGGGGCAAAACATATCTCAGTCATCTTTTATTGTGGCTCCTGAACAAAAATGGACGAGGCGAGGACATTGACACGACCGTCGCCGTCTTTGATCAGATCGGCACCAAGGCCAATATGCGGAAAGACCGGGTTAAAGCTCTGGCAAGCGCGCAGGAACATCAGCTCGTTGCTGTCGCCATTGACGAATGTCACCACCGGATCGACCTCCTCCACCGAGTCGATGCAGTCCGGTGTTTGCGGCAGAATGATCGGTGCATAGGGATCCAGCTGCACCATCTCTAACTTCAGCTCCGTGCTGCAGTTGTTGATCAGGATCGAGCGTTCACAAATCTTGTCGCGGATCTGGTCATGCTGCCAGTCCGCGCCCGTGCCCAGACGGATGTCACGCACGGTCAGATCCAGCGCTCGATCCAGAAAGGTCTGGCGTACCGTGATCAGACCCATTTCGATAGACGAGGCCAGGATAAGGAACATCAGCGGCACGATGATGACGAACTCGACGGTGACATTGCCCTCGGTGGCGCGCTGAAAGCGGCACAATGCGGCTGCGGCGCGGAGCTTGGACACGCGTATCATTCGGTCAGCCTCAACTGGCGAATTGTGGAGGCGATATTGGCGAAGGCGTCCTTAATCTCGAGCCCTTCAACATCGTAATAATGTGCATCAGAGCTGGCGCAGTCTTCCAACACGGCTTGACCATCTGACGGCGCTTCAAAGCCGATGGTAAAGACCACAATACCTTTGTCCTTAGCCGCTTCACAGATTGCACGGGTGCGGGCGTCCTTGGTCGAAGTTCCATGGGAGGCGCGGGCTTTGTGCCACCATTTTTGCTTCGCCGCGTTCCGGGACATCCATTCGTCGGCAAGTTCGCTGAACATGTAACGCAGCGATGTTTCGGCAAAGAGATCTTCATAGGTCAGATTCTCCAGATCGTTCGACTTCACCTCGTTGTAGGTATAGCCCGCGTAGCAGCCACCACCGTAATAGTAGCTGGTGCAGATAAACGTAGAGCTGTTTTGCTGCCCGTGTGGGTGGTCTGACCAGATGTCTACATTGTGCCAGTAGTAGCGGTCGTTGTCTTCATCATGGGACGAATACACATCTGCGTCGTGATCGAACCAGATGCCAGATTCGCCCACGCGGTAGTCATTTTTCAGAACGTACTGGCTGGTGTTCTGCCCGTCGGTCATGAGCACGACAACCTTCATGGTTTCGGTTTCCTGATAGGGCACGGGGCGGTCCTTGAACCGGGGGGCAATCACGTCTGCATGGGTCTGCGACACCGCACTGACCTGTGGCTGGATCGAGGGATCCAGCAGCGCCACACCCCATTTCATCCCCAGATCCAGCGAGGTGTTCTCGCCCGGTGTGAATGCTTCGATGTAGTCCTGCATCTTGGTCACATTGTCTTCGAACAGCAGTGCAGTGCGGGCGGGGGCATCACCGTGAATGGTGCAGGTTGGCCTGTCGACATTGCGGCTATCATCGGTCCTGAAATCGGTGGTGGTCCAGACAGAAAACGGCATTGTGCGCTGGTATTTCTGATCCGACGACAGGGCCGTGGTGTTGAAGTCTGACGCCTGGAAATTTACACAGTTGGTGTAATCCCAGCCACGCGCGTCAGACCGTGCCTTAGCCTCGGCGGCGGCGCTGGCATAAGCGTCGGGTAGCCCATGGCCGATCTCGACGTCGAATTCATCGAGAAAATCCTGCGGCATTGCCACCTGTGTGGAGTAGGGCACAATAGAGATCGACAAATTGCCGTCTTCGGTGTTCTTTTCCATCGTCTCGACAAACTCTTTTGCCGCAAGTTTGAGGTTCGGTAAGCGGTTGTTGTTGCCCATCGAACCAGACACATCCAAAACCAAGGAGATCTCGACTTTACCGATGCTTTCAATCGCGACCGAATGCGCGGTCAGCGGCAGCTGTTGATCCGATCCGGTAAAGTTGAGCCACAGATTATTGAACCCCATGTTCACATCTGCGGTCACCTTTTTTGAACTGGGCCGCACCGCGCCTTCGGGCAGGGCTTCTACCACGGGATCTTGGTAGTATTCCTCAAGTCCGGCTTTGGATAGGTAGTCCAAAACCACCTCGGCCGGGGGGCGCGGCTGGTCCAGATCCGTGGCGGCCAGCACCGCACGGTCAAGTGTGTTCTGTAACCAGGCCCGGTCCCGTTCGTGACGCACCAGATCCATTCCCAGACCGTTGATCACAAGCATGGTCATCAGCAAAAAAATGAAGGGGGCAGCCAGAACACCGTCATCAGCGGTCTTGAAGCTGCGCAAAACGCGGCCTGACCGCACAGCAAGCCGCCGGGACGCGCGTGCGGTGAATCTTTTCAATCTGCCGTTCATTTGAAACCTTCCCAGCAGGCGCCGATACAGAGCAAAAGGCGCCGAGCGCACGAACGCGGTCTGGCGGTAACCATTCGTTGAGAAAGGCGGCGGAACTTGGTCATTTTTGCGCTCAAAGGCGCGCTTTTCCCTTGCATTTGAGGTGAATGCGAGGGACCGGCCTTTCCGGATGTTAACTTGAAGACACGCCTTCCAGATTTCCAGAAAGTGATTCTTGGGACCGTTGAACGGCCGATAGGTCAAAAGTTTTTTGTTTGCTTAAAAAATAATCTAGGTGCCCTGAAGGAAGTTTGCGTAATACTACAGGTTGTGAACCCTTGAGTCGTTCAAGGACCAAATGGAGCCGTAAATGAGCAGCATCAATGAGCCGAGTTTCCGTGAAAGTGTAGACCTTATGTTCAACCGGGCCGTATCCCTTATGGATCTGCCGCCTGGGCTCGAGGAGAAGATCCGTGTCTGCAACGCGACCTATACTGTGCGCTTTGGTGTGCGTTTGCGCGGTGAGATCAGGACTTTCACCGGGTATCGCTCTGTTCATTCCGAACATATGGAACCGGTCAAAGGCGGTATCCGCTATTCAATGGGTGTGAACCAGGACGAGGTCGAAGCGCTCGCTGCCCTGATGACCTACAAATGTGCGCTTGTTGAGGCGCCTTTTGGCGGCTCCAAGGGGGGGCTGTGCATTGATCCTCGCGAATATGAAGAGCATGAGCTGGAGTTGATCACCCGCCGTTTTGCTTACGAACTGGCGAAACGCGACCTGATCAACCCCTCCCAGAATGTGCCCGCGCCCGACATGGGCACCGGTGAACGCGAGATGGCCTGGATCGCGGACCAATACCAGCGCATGAACACCACCGACATCAACGGTAAGGCCTGCGTCACCGGGAAACCGCTGAACGCTGGCGGTATCGCCGGCCGTGTCGAAGCCACCGGTCGCGGCGTGCAATATGCGCTCAGAGAATTCTTCCGATACGAAGAAGACACCGCCAAAGCCGGTCTTTCCGGCACGCTCGATGGCAAGCGCGTCGTGGTACAGGGTTTGGGGAATGTGGGATATCACGCGGCCAAGTTCCTGGCCGAGGACGATGGCTCCGTGATCACCGGTGTGATTGAACGCGACGGTGCAATTGTTGATGACACAGGCATCAATGCCGATGAGTTGCGCAACTGGATCATGGCCCATGGCGGCGTGAAGGGCTATCCGCACGGCACCTATGTGGAAGACGGCGCGAAGGTTCTGGAACAGGCGTGTGACATCCTGATCCCGGCGGCGCTTGAGGGTGTGATCAACCTCTCCAACGCAGATCGCGTCAAAGCGCCGCTGATCATTGAGGCCGCAAACGGCCCTGTGACCGCGGGCGCTGATGAGATTCTGCGGGACAAAGGCTGTGTCATCATCCCCGACATGTACGCAAACGCCGGCGGTGTGACCGTGTCCTACTTTGAGTGGGTGAAAAACCTTTCCCACATCCGCTTTGGTCGCATGCAGCGCCGTCAGGAAGAAGCGCGCCACCAGCTGGTCGTCGATCAGCTCGAAACGCTGTCGGACAGCCTGGGTGAGAAATGGTCGCTTGATCCCATGTTCAAGGAGCAATACCTCCGGGGCGCGGGTGAACTTGAGCTGGTGCGTTCGGGTCTGGATGACACCATGCGCACGGCGTATCAGTCCATGCGCAAAGTCTGGCACGAACGCGATGATGTCCAAGACCTGCGCACCGCAGCCTATTTGGTCTCGATCGAAAAAGTGGCCTCGAGCTACCGTGCCAAAGGTCTTTGACCCGCGCAGAAAAACCGAAATGGCGTCCCTTTGGGCGCCATTTTGATTTACGTTGTCAGCTTAAGCCCTACCGCACCTAAAAGGATCATCGACATAAAGCCATAGTTCACGACCGACAGCCTGTCGCCAAACAGCAGCGCGCCCAGAATGCTGACGCCGACGATCCCCACACCTGCCCAGATTGCATAGACTACGCCCACAGGCAGCACCTTCAGGGCTGGGGCCAGCGCCCAAAAACACGCGGAGTACAGGCCGATCGACACTAGCCCCCAGTGCCACTTCTCAAAGCCTGCCGACAGTTTCAGCGCCAGGGTGGCGCAAATTTCCAGGCAAATGGCACCCATTAAATAAACCCATGCGCTCATGGCGGACCCTCGGACGTTAGAGATTTTCAGCTGTGTTAGACGAAATTCGCCGTTGCCGAAAGACCCTGCGGCACCATCCTCTCGGTGATTGCGCTGCGCCGGGCTTTGTTGCGTCTCGCGCCCGTTTGGGCTTTCGAGGCCACAGAGGGCGGACATCGAGAGCAGCCAACGCGCAGGTGGTCCATATGCGAAAAAACCGGGCAGGCTGGTCGTCCTGGGCTTGAAAAAATACCTCCA
>SPLB01000275.1 GCA_004566265.1 Paracoccaceae bacterium
GAAATCGTGAACACTGCAAAGCGCACCGGCGCGCAGGTTCGTGGCCCGATCCCGCTTCCGAACAAGATCGAAAAATTCACCGTTCTGCGTGGCCCCCACGTTGACAAGAAATCCCGCGACCAGTTCGAGATCCGTACGCACAAGCGTATGCTCGACATCGTCGACCCGACCCCGCAGACCGTGGACGCGCTGATGAAGCTCGACCTGGCTGCTGGTGTTGACGTCGAAATCAAGCTGCAGTCGTAAGATCGGAGGGTAATGAAAATGCGCTCTGGTATTATCGCAAAAAAAGTGGGCATGACCCGCTTGTTCATGGAAGACGGAAAGCAGATCCCTGTGACCGTTCTTTCGCTGGACGGCCTGCAGGTTGTCGCTCAGCGCACCGAGGAAAAGGACGGCTACACCGCTGTTCAGCTCGGCGCCGGTTCCGCAAAAGTAAAGCGCGTGTCCCAGGCACTGCGTGGCCACTTTGCAGCCGCAAAAGTTGAGCCCAAGCGTAAGCTGGTCGAATTCCGCGTCCCCGCCGAAGGCCTGATCGAAGTCGGCGCAGAAATCTCTGCCGAACACTTCCTGACCGGTCAAAAAGTGGACGTCACCGGGACCTCCATCGGTAAAGGTTTCGCGGGTGCAATGAAGCGTCACAACTTTGGTGGTCTGCGCGCGTCTCACGGTGTGTCGATCTCTCACCGCTCCCACGGTTCCACAGGCCAGTGTCAGGATCCGGGCCGCGTCTTCAAAGGTAAGAAGATGGCCGGTCACATGGGTGCAGCCCGTGTTACCACTCAGAACCTCGAAGTCGTGAAAACCGACGCCGATCGTGGTCTGGTCTTCATCAAAGGCGCCGTACCTGGTCCGAAATCCGGCTGGGTCACCGTCAAAGACGCCGTGAAGAAGAAAGCGCCCGAAGGTCTGCCGTTCCCGGCTGCCGTTAAAACTGCGGACGTTGCCGCGGAAGGTGGTGAAGCATGAAACTTGACGTGATCAAACTCGACGGCGACGTTGCAGGCGACATCGAACTCTCGGAAGAGCTGTTTGGCCTGGAGCCGCGTGCGGACATTCTGCATCGTGTGGTCCGTTGGCAGCGCAACAATGCGCAGGCCGGCACCCACAAGGTTCTGACCCGCTCCGAGACGTCCTACTCGACCAAGAAGATCTACCGCCAAAAAGGCACCGGTGGCGCACGTCACGGTGATCGCAACGCGCCGATCTTCCGCAAAGGTGGTATCTACAAGGGCCCGACCCCGCGGAGCCACGGCCACGAGCTGCCGAAGAAATTCCGCAAGCTGGGTCTGCGTCACGCGCTGTCTGCAAAAGCAAAGGCGGGTGAACTGGTCATCATCGAGGACGCCGCAGCTGAGGGCAAAACTGCCGCTCTGGCCAAGCAGGTGAAAAACCTGGGCTGGAAACGCGCGCTGATCATTGACGGTGCATCCGTCAACGAAGGCTTTGCTCGTGCCGCGAAAAACATCGACGGTCTGGATATCCTGCCGACCATCGGTGCAAACGTCTATGACATCCTGAAGCGTGACACCCTGGTGATCACCAAAGCAGGTGTCGAAGCACTGGAGGCTCGCCTGAAATGAGCGCGAAGGCAGAACACTACGACGTGATCCGCAAGCCGGTCATCACCGAGAAATCCACTCTGGCATCCGAAAACGGTGCCGTGGTGTTTGAGGTGGCAATCGACTCCAACAAACCGCAGATCAAAGAAGCTGTTGAAGCGCTCTTTGGTGTGAAGGTCAAAGCGGTCAACACCACCGTCACCAAAGGTAAAGTCAAGCGTTTCCGCGGTCAGCTGGGTAAGCGCCGCGACGTGAAGAAAGCCTATGTGACGCTGGAAGAAGGCAACACAATCGACGTGACCACCGGTCTCTGAGATTTGCCTCTCTGACAATTTCAGAAAGCCCCTCGCTATTCGCGGGGGGCTTTTTCGGTATTGGGGTGAGGTTTAGATGGGAGGGATCTTTTTCCTAAAATACGATTTTACCCCCGCATACAGCCTTGGTTTTGGGGCTGATGCGAGACGCAGCGCAGCACAGGTTAGACAATATGGCAGTGCGTGTTTTGAAATACATTGCGCTCACAATGGCAGCGCTTCTTGTCATTGCCACATTGATCTTTGGTTGGGTGCTTCTGGTCGTGCGGGCTGGTTCGGATCTCGTCAGAGCCTTTGTCACCAGGCCGTCCAGGATTGATGATGCCGCGTTTTCTGAAACCTCCGCGGCTCTCACGGATGCTTCGGGTCCTGAATGAGCGAAGACATTGGGAAAAGGGCATGCCGCTATTGGGACACGCTGTCAACGGACAGTGGTTCATTCGGGTGTTCGCTAGCGTCCAGTGGTAAGACCGCAATGATGGGTCCTGCTTATTCAAAGTGGCCTGCAACCCCAAGAATTTTCTGCTCGTCCATTTTGAAATCGCTGCCCTGCACAAAACGGCGGCGAAACTGTCGCTGCCGCTCGTTGCAGGCGTGTATCGACCCAGTAAAATTTATTCATGCTACCAAGCGGAAAATTAAGCTCTGCATGACACGATAGCAGCGGTCAAAAGCCAAGCGGACGCCAGCGCTGGTTGTAGAGATAGTAAAAGGCAAGACATCCGTTGCCGAAGCCAGCAGGACCTATGATTTGACCCCGTCAAAGATCGAAACTTGGTTCGGCACAGCCCCTTGCCCGGCCTGCGTCTCTGGGGCGGCGCATGCGGCGAAAGCGTCCGAAAGCCGCCTGTCGGGCAGAGCGGCCACATTGACCGGCTGAGCAGCCGTTTGCAGCGGACTGA